>DATLYY010000004.1 GCA_035574275.1 Verrucomicrobiia bacterium | reverse complement strand
GCGGCCGCCGAGGAACCGGCGGAAAAACCGTTTTCCACCTACCTCGTAACCGCCGGCGGTTACTTCCAGGTCCAGCCGGAGGAAGTCCCCTTGGTGCGTGAACTTTTGGCCAAACCGGAAACCCAGGCCCAAATCCCCCCCGATGTGGAAGTGCTCTGGACCTCGAAAAACGAGAATACCGGGGGACGGCCGCTGGCCGGGCTGTACTTTGTGAAAAAGCAGGTTGAACTCTCCGGCAAGTATTTGACCTTCGCCCGGGAAAACCGGGATCCGCAAACCGGCGGGCCGATTGTGGAATTTGAGTTGAACCGGGACGGTGCCCGGATTTTCCGGCGGCTCACCGGCGCCAATATTGGCAAGCCGCTGGCGATCATTCTGGACGGCAAGGTGGTTTCCGCCCCCGTCATCCAGGGGCAGATTACCAACCGCGGGCAAATCACCATGGGGAGCGGCACAATGGAAGAGGCCCATGATCTGGCTATCATTCTGCGCGCGGGCGCGCTGCCGGCGCCGGTGAAAATCATTGAATCCAGCGTGATCGGGCCCTCCCTCGGGGCCGACTCTATCGAGAAGGGAAAACTTTCGGCCATCATCGGTATCAGTCTGGTCTTTTTGTTCATGTCCGTTTATTACCGGGCCTCCGGTTTTATTGCCAGCGTCGGGATGCTTTTGAATTTCGTTTTTCTGGTTGCCATCCTCGCCTCCCTGGGGTTGACCTTGACTCTGCCCGGCATTGCCGGAATCATTCTGACCATGGGGATGTCGGTCGATTCCAACGTTTTGATCTTTGAACGTATTCGGGAAGAGATGCGCGCCGGCAAAACCGTCCGGGCCGCCATCGATGCCGGCTACAAACGGGCGATGCTGACCATCATCGACTCGCACGTCACCACGCTGATAACCGCGCTCATTCTGTTCATCTTCGGCACCGGGCCGGTGAAGGGGTTCGCCGTTTCCCTATCTTGGGGGATCGTTATCAGCCTGTACACCGCGGTTCTGGTAACCCGGGCCATTTTTGAAATCCGGAAAGAATACCAGACCCTGAGCATTTGAAAAGATCATGTTCGAAATAATACCCAAAACAAACATCAATTTCACCGGCCGCCGCAAGCTGGCATTCGGCCTCTCCGGTCTTTTCATTCTCCTGGGACTGGCGGCTTTTGTTGCCATTATGATCGGCCGTGCCAACATGGGGCTCGATTTTTCGGGCGGCACAATGATTCAGGGAAACTTTGAAAAGCCCGTTACCGTGGCCGCCGTACGGGAAGCGCTTACGGCAACCGGGCACGGCGATGCGGAAATACAGGAATTGGTGGGCCACATAAAGCCGAACTCCTACAGCATCCGCGTCAAGGGAACCGTCACCGAATTGGGGGAAGTCGATTCACTGCTTTTGAGTGCCCTTGCGAGTGCATTCCCGGACAATGCCTTTCACCTGGACTCCAGCCACGAGGTTGGCCCGGCCATCGGAAAACTTTTGCGCAAACAGGCCTCGATGGCGGTGCTGTATTCCATGATCGGGATTCTGATTTACATTTGGGTGCGGTTTGATTTCCGCGTCGGAGTGACGGCCACCATAGGCACTTTTCACGACGTTCTGGCCGTTTTGGGCATAGTTTTTCTGCTCAACAAAGAAATCACCCTTTTAATCGTCACCGCCCTTTTAACGGTGGCCGGCTATTCCTTGAGCGACAAGGTGGTGGTTTTTGATCGGGTCCGGGAAAACCTGAAACTATACCGCAAAAAGGGGGAATTTGAGACGCTTCTGAACACCTCCATTAACGAAGTTCTCTCCCGCACCTTCATTACCTCGACGGGGGTTTTAATCACGCTGGTCGTTCTCTACATCTTCGGCAGCAGCGTGATTCGCGACTTTGCGCTGGCGATGTTTTTGGGCGTGCTGGTTGGCACCTATTCCTCCATTTTCCTTTCCAGCGGAATAATGTTGGAATGGGAAAACCGCTCTCCCAAGCGGTTTAAGTAGCTCCAACAGCGGATTATTAACCTCGTATAACGGCTGAACTGTTTTTCTCCAAAGCCGATTTTCCATCCGGCGGTTGAGTTTGCCAAGGCACCTCTTAATTAATTACGGCGTAATTTCCAAACAAATTCAGCTATATTTGGTATAACTGTATGATGGCAAAAGGGAAAAGGTGGCTTGGTTTGGCAATTATTTCAGCCGTTTTGCTTATTCCCCTGCTTGTCTTTTCCCAGCAAACTCAAAATCAGTTTACCATAGCACGATTGAAGTACGGCGGAGGCGGCGACTGGTATTGGGGGCCTTCCGCCCTGCCCAATCTGTTAAATCATATTCGGCAGAATACAGGCATCCCGGCTACGGTGGACGAGGCCCGCGTTTCGATTTCCGATGACAATTTCTTTTCCTATCCCTTTCTGTACATGACCGGCCACGGCAACATCCGGTTCACGGATGAGGAGGTGCGGCGGTTACGCACTTTTTTGACCAGGGGCGGGTTCTTGCTGGCCAACGATTCCTACGGACTGGATAAATCCTTCCGGCGGGAGATGAAAAAGGTTTTTCCGGAAGAAGAACTGGTGGAAATACCATTCTCCCACCCTGTTTATCATTGCTTCTACCAACTTCCAGACGGGCCACCCAAAGTCCATCAGCACGATGGCAAACCGCCCAAAGGATATGGCCTTTTCTACAAAAAGCGGCTGGTCGTTTTTTACGCCCACGAGGCCGATATTGGAGATGGATGGGAAGATGCGGCAGTGTACAACGATTCTCCCGATAAGCGGGAGGCGGCCTTGAAAATGGGCACAAACATCGTAATTTATGCGATGACAGGGGGAGGGAAAACCGGAGGGATAGCTAAATGAGCGAACGCTATCTATCCGAACTGGCTGCAAGGCTTTGGGCCTTGTATAAGAAGGAGCGAAACATCTCCATTTTTCGGGGTGTCCTGCTGTTGGCCGTACTTTGGACTTCTCTTCTGACTCTTGGCTTCCTTCTCTCTTTGGTCTTCACCACCACCGGCTGGGCCAAGCTGCTTTTCTCAGTGGGCACCTTCGGAACCATTTTACTGGCGGCAAGATTCATGGTTTTTCCGGCCGTACGAAAGCCCACTTCAACTTCGCTTGCCAAAAAGGCTGAAAACGGCTTTCCAGAGCTGGAAGACCGGTTGATTTCCGCGTTTGAATTGGCGCCGTACGTGGGCGACCCGAAGGGATTTTCACCCCAACTGGTGGAAGCGGTCATCGGAGAGGCGTATCAAAAAGCAAAAAACAAGGATTTCACCTGCCTCGCCGACCGCCGTCCCTTAAGGAAGGCCGTCCGCGTGGCGTTACTTTCCATCGGCATTACCGCCTTGCTTTCGCTGATTTCCTGGCCGGTTTTCAAATTGACCATGATGGCCTTGGCCAACCCGTTCTCTTCCGTGGAGGAAGTTCTCCCTTACCGGCTCTTCGCCTTCCCGGAAGGGGGCAAGGTAGCCAAAATGAAAGACCTTGAAGTCAAGCTGACGGCCGTTGGCAAAAATCTGCCCAAGAAAGGCACGCTTCACTACCGCTACGAGGGGGGGGCTTGGCACCCGGTGACATTGAAACTGGAAAGGGTCAAAGGGAGTTTGAATCCTGCAGTGCCCGAGTCGGCCAGTGCAGGTTATGTTTTCAAGGAATTGCGCCGGGACATCGAGTTTTATTTTGCCTCCAGCCGCACGAAGACCCAAACTTACGGAGTCGAAGTAGTGGATGTTCCCTACCTGACCCACCTGCGCGCCCGTGTTGTATCCCCTGCTTACACCGGCCTGCCCGTGCGGGAAGGGGCCGACAACGACGGCAACATTGCCGCCCTCGGCGGCAGTCGGGTGACTTTAAATTTCGAAGCCCAAAAGCCGCTTTCCGAGGCCAAGCTGATTTTCGACGACAGCAAAATCGTTCCCGCCCAAGTGGACGGGAGAAGGGGAGTTGTTGAATTTTCACTTGCCCGCTCCGGGCACTACAAAGTGTTGGTGACCGACCAGAATGGGAATGTCAACATCGACCCGATTGAGTACGAAATCCGCCTCATTGCCGATGAGTCCCCCCAAGTGGAAATCACCCGCCCGGGAGCAGACCGGGACTTGACCGAACAGTTGTTCGAAACGCTGGAAATTGATGCCAAAGACGATTTCGGATTTTCTTCGCTCCACCTTCATTTCACCATCGCATCCGAGCGGACCCCGGAGCGGAAAAAGATCTTGAACTTGCCGTTGAATCAACCAAAAGAAAACAGCCTGGTTTTGGCTTACGGCTGGGACCTCTCCGGGTTGCGGTTAAACCCCGGGGATGTCGTTCGCTATTACGCCGAGGTCGCCGATAACGACGCCGTCGCCGGTCCAAAGAAAACCCAAAGCCGGACCTACCACTTCCGGCTGCCGAGCCTGGATGAAATGATCGCCGAAGCGGCCCAAGGAACGGAGGAGAATCTAAGCAGGCTGGAACAGGCCGCCGCCCAGCAGAAGGAAATTTTGGAAAAGTTTAAACAAAAGTCGAAGGAGCTTTTGCAGTCCGGGAAGCTGGACTGGGAAACCAAAAAACAACTGGAGGAGCTGGCGAAAAGCCAATCGGCCGTGGAGGCCCGGCTGGCGGAGATGCAGAAATCCTTTGAGGAAAACCTGCAAAAAATGGAGGAGAACCGGCTCGTGAACCGGGAGCTGGCCCAAAAGATGCAGGAACTGGCGGAGCTTTGGGAAAAAGTCGCCACGCCGGAAATGAAAGAGCAGATGAAAAAGTTGAACGAGGCCTTGAGCAAGCTGGATCCGGAACTTTTGCAGCGAGCCCTGGACGAATTGAATTTAACCCAAGAGCAGATTTTGAAAAATCTGGAACGCTCCATCGAACTGCTTAAACGGATGGCTTTGGAACAAAAGATGGATGCTTTGTTGAAGCAGGCGGAAAGAATTCTGGAGGAACAGAAGGGTATCAACAAGGAGGCCTCCGGCGATTCCAAAAAATCCCTTTCCGAGCTGGCGGAGAAGGAAAAAAGGGCGAGGCAAGAGTTAGAAAAGCTTGAAAAACAAGCCGACGAGTTGAAAAGAGAACTGGCCCAGAAACCGATGTTCGACCCGGCCGCTTCCGATAAGTTGACCGGCTCCCCCTCCCGGTCAGGCGCCCGGGAGAAAATGGCGGAAACCCAAAGGAATTTCGAGTCGAATCAGAGAAAATCGGGACAGGAGTCCGGCCAGGAGGCCCAAGAGCGGCTGGAGAAAATGCTGGCCGATATGCAATCCGCCAAGGAACAGATGGACCAGTCCGAAAAAGAACAAATGCTGGCGGAAATGAACCGGCGCTTGAACGATTTGTTGACCCTCTCCGAAAAACAGGAAGACCTGGCCAAAAAGATGGACGAGCTTTCACGGCAGGACGGAGCCGACTACGCCCAGGCGGCCCAGGAGCAAAAGGAACTGGCCGAGCAGACCGAAAAACTCTCCGCCGAAATTGAGAAGCTGGCCCAGAAAACAACGTTTGTCGCCCCGGAACGAAACAGCCCGACCGGGCAGTGCACCAACAGCATGAACCAGGCCGTGCGCAATCTGAACAGTCGCAACCCCTTAGGGGCCATCCAGAACCAGAAGGAAGCGTACTACCAGTTGAACAAGGCAGCCCGGGAAATGGTGGAATCGATGAAACAATGCCAAGGAGGGCAGAGCGGCTCGGGGATGAAGGAAATGATGCAGAAAATGCAGGGGATGTGCGATAAACAAGGGGGGATCAATTCCGAATCGCAGAAGTTGATGGAGGGAAGGGGAGAACGCCCCACCCTTTCGCCGGAGGAACTGGGGGCCTACGGCCGGCTACGGGCCCAGGAACATGAAATCCAACGGGATTTTGACGAGTTGAAACGGCAGTTTCAGGACCGAAAAAACGTGTTGGGCCGGCTGGATGAGCTGTCCACCGAGTTTGACAAGTTGGTGCAGGAGATGGAGCGCGGGCCGTCGGAGGGGGTGCTCCGCCGCCAGGCCCAGGTCTTGAACCGGATGCTCGATTTCCAGCGTTCTCTGCAGACGCAACGGGAGGATGACCGGCGTGAAGCCCAGAAAGCGGTTGACATCTTCCACCTCTCCCCCGAGAATTTGCCGAAGGAGACGGGAAGCCGCGCAGCTGATATGGAAGCGCTTCTGAAAAAGTTTTTGGACGAGCCCCATCCTCCCGAGTATCAGGAAGCCGTGCGGAACTACTTTGAAGCGCTGAAGACCAACAATTTTCCAGTCCCGGAAAAATAGGGAACCGTTTTGAGAAAAAATAAGACGGGGTTAGTCGTTTTTCTTTTGCTCTTCCCCCTTTTCGTTTCGGCCCAGCCTGCCGTGGAGGATCAAATCTCCCGCGTGGAGACGTTTGTTTTCAACGGTGATTTCGAGCGGGCCGCCCTTTTGGCCGAACGGCTCTATCCGGATAACAAAACCAACCCGCGTTTGTACAGCCTTCTGCGTTCCGTCTACCTCGGCCTGAAAGAGTATGGCAAACTGGAGAAACTTATTGCCGAACAGCTGGTGCTGTCGCCGAGGAACAGAACTCTCCGTTTGGACCAATTGGAGTTGTTTCTGCGCCAAGGGGTCCGCGATCGGGCCGCTGAAGCAGCCACGGCCTACCTGGAACTGACGGCCAAGGATACCCTTTCCTACGCCGATGTGGCCAACCGGTATCTTGCCGCCGGTTATGCCGAGGAGGCCATCAAAATTTATCAAACAGCCCGCAAAACGCTTATGAGACCGGCCCTTTTTTCCTCTCACTTAGCCGAGACGTACCGTTCGCTTCGCCGTTGGAGGGAAGCCCTTGAGGAGTATTTGAACTGGCAGTACGCCGAACCGGCCAACGCCTCCATTCTTCCCCGTTTGACCTCGTTGATGAACGATCTTCCCACGGATGATCCCGATGTGGGTCCTTTTTTGGACCGGCAACTGGCCCAAAAACCCTCCCCGCTGCAGTACCGGCTGAAGGGGGAATGGGAACTGCGCCGCGGAAATTACGATGCCGCACTGGCCGCCTTTGCGGAAGCGGACCGCCGGGGAAGCCGGGACGGTTCGTTGCTTCTGGAGCTGGCCCGTAAAACAAGCGCCGTGCTGCCCGAAAAAATGCCTGCTTTGGCCGCAGCTTTTGAAAAAAGCCACCCGCAGAGCCCCGATCTGCCCCAGTTGCATTTTCTATTGGCCCGCGCTCAAATTACCCTCGGACAATTCCCGGCCGCACGCGCCACCTACCAGAAAATTCTCGTCTCAAGCCCTTTAGCGGAGGACAAAATTCAAGCCCACTTTGAGCTGGCCCAACTGATGCTGGACTACGTTTCAAGGCCGGAGTCCGCCTTAATCTTTTTGACCAAGGGGGGGGCAGAGACCCACCCGGCGCTACGCCAGCCGACGGTGGTCTTGAAAGCCCGGGCGCTGGCCGCCTTGGACCGGTTTGACGAAGCGCGGGAGGCTTTCATGCAAATCTCGGGCCGCACCGCCCGTTGGGGGGAGGAGATACACTTCCTGGAGGCCGAATGGGATTTCTATTTTCTAAAGTTTGATGAAGCGGAAAAAAAATACACGGCGCTTTTGGACGGCTTTCCTCGCGGCGAACGGGTCAACGATGCTTTGCGCCGGCTGGCCCTGTTGAAAAGCCGGGGGAAATCGAAGGAGTCCCCCTTATCTCTTTTTGCCGTCTTCCTGAAAGATCTGGCACAGTTTAAGGAAGTCGAAGCCGCAACCAAGCTCTCCGGTCTCGAGCAAACAGCCCCGGAGCTGGCAGCCGAAGCTTTCTACAATTGGGGAAGCTATCTTCTTGACCGGAAACGGCCGTCGGAAGCCGAATCCGTTTTCGTCAAGATTAAAACCGCTTACGCAAAAACTCCGCAGGCTCCTTTGGCGCTGGAGAAATTAGGGGAACTGGCGGAGGCGGCCCGAAGGCCGGAGGCGGCGAAGTCCCGCTACGAGGCGGTCTTGGAGCAGTATCCGGATGCCGTAAACGCCGAGATGGTGCGGGGTAAACTGCGGCGGCTTTTGGAACGGTTTCCCGAAAAGAACCCAAAAGGACCGGAATCCAAAAGTTAGGACGAAACCGTTTCCCGCCGGCCGGTCTTGCCGTGGCTGTGGCTGCTGTGCCGCAGCGACATCAGTTCATCTTCCAGCTGCTTGATCCGCTCCATATACCCTTCCACCGTCCGCAGTTTGATTTTGGTGGTCGTGCGGATTAAGAGTCCGAGTGAAACAAGCATAAATAACACCGAGTTGACCTGCCGGAAAATCTCGCCGTAGTTGAACAGCGAATCCATGAAAGCCAGAACCCCCAGAACGAACAAAACCGCGCACCAGACCAGCATAACCCCCTCCTTATTATTCCTTGACAAACAATTTCGGCATCCCTAACCTTTGCCTTCTATGTATCGGTTGAAATCCGGGAAAGATTAGGCAACATGCTTAGCGACAAACACCTTCGCCGGGGCCTTGCCGCTTTGGTTTTGGCCTCCGGTTTGGCCTTTTTCGGGCGGACCGTGGCCCCCACGGTCTCCTTCTGGGATTGTGGGGAGTTCATTGCCGCCTCCGCCTGTCTGGGAATCCCGCACCCACCCGGTGCCCCGCTCTATGTGTTGATTGGTCGGATTTTCACCCTGTTACCGCTGGGGGCCGATATTGGTTACCGGGTCAATTTGATTTCAGTCCTCACCTCCGCCTTCACCGGAGTGGTTGGCTACTTCATCATTCTGAAGCTGTTTACGATTTGGTGGCCGGCTGTTCAAAACCGGCTTTGGAAGTATCTGGCCGCTGTCTCCGGCGCCCTGACCATGCTTTTCTCCAACACCTTTTGGTCCTCCGCCGTGGAAGCGGAGGTGTACGGGTTTTCGATGCTTTTGATGTTGCTTTTGATTTACCTGACTCTCCGTTGGTATGAAACGCGTCTGGATGCACCGGAAAAAAGCTTTCATCCCGACCGCTATTTGATTTTGATTTACTACCTCGGGCTTCTATCCGTGGCCGTGCACATGACCACCTTTTTGGTGATGCCTCTTATATTCCTTTTTGTCCTCTGGGCTGACCCCGAAAAGCGAGCCGATTTACGGTTCTGGGCCGCGGGCGGTTCCCTTTTGATTATTCTGGCCGTTGTTGAACCGTTTCTGGTTGCCGTAGGTTTGACGCTGGTAATCAGCGGAGGGGGCTACTTCCTATACGGACGCAAAACCGCTCCCTGGCGCCTCGCCTTTCTGCTTTGCACGTTCGGACTCCTCGGTTTTTCGTCCCAGCTCTATATACCGATCCGCTCCCTGCAAAACCCGCCGATTGACGAAAACAATCCGGAAACCTGGGAGCGCTTCAAGGGATTTCTGGAGCGCAAGCAGTATGGACAGGAGAACATGCTGACCCGGGCCTTAAGCCGCCGGGGAAAGCTGGAAAACCAGTTCGGCACCTACCCAAGAATGGGATTTTGGGGATTCTTTGAAACGCAGTACGGCAAAGGGGGATGGGCCTTTGTACCGGTGTTTTTAATCGGCCTGGCAGGGCTTTTCTTCCCTCTCCGGCGGGACAAAAAAACCGCTCTTTTGCTTTTGGCCATTGCGCTGGCGGGCACGGTCGGCCTGGTGTTTTACATGAATTTTGCCGATGGCACCAAAATGGACGCCTACGGCGAAGCCGGGCTGGAGGTGCGCGACCGGGATTACTTCTGGACCCCCGGTTTCGTCGTCTTCTCGCTGGCCGTAGGCATCGGGCTGGGCTGCTTAGGGATGCTCCTTTCTTCGGAGGAAGTCCGTCGGAAAGTGAGACCGCCGCTTCAACAAGCCCTCGCCGTTCTGGTGATCCTGGCTGCGGTCGCTATTCCCGCCCTGGCCGTGAAGGCCAACTACGTCCGCAATTCCCGCGAAGGCAATTTCCTCCCCTACGACTATGCTTACAACCTCCTGGATTCCTGCGACAAGGACGCACTTCTGTTCACTAACGGGGACAACGACACCTTTCCGCTGTGGGCTTTGCAGGAAGCCTTCGGCTTTCGCAAGGACATCCGAAATATCAACTTGAGCCTGTTGAACACGGACTGGTACATACTGCAGTTGAAAAATCATATGGGGGTGCCGCTTTCGCTGGCAGACAGCCAGATAGCGATGAAAGATCTCCCCCTCCCCGGCATGGCCCAAACCTTTCCCCGGCCCGAGTATCCCTATTACGACCGGCGCCGCGGGGTTTCCCACTATTTGATGCCGGTGCAGCTGGAGAACCAGCTCTTGCGGGTGCAGGACTTCATGGTGGAGGACATTGCCATCTCCAACAACTTCAAATTTCCCCTCTTTTTTTCCCGCACGGTGCCCGCATCCGCCCGTGTGGGGTTGGATGCCAACCTGGAAACCGAGGCCATGGTCCTGCGCCTTCTCCCGGAGCGAAAAGAGGAGCGTTTTGACGTGGCGCAAACCGAGTATCTCTTGTGGGAACGCTTTCGGTTCCGAAACTTTAACAATCCGGATGTAACCTTGGATGACAACGAGGCGGGGATGATGATTGTCTATCCGGAGATCGCCCTCGAACTGTACGAATGGTATCTGAAGAAAAACGATACGGCAAAGGCCCTTGCCCACCTGGAGCGCGCGGTCGCGGAATTTCCGTTCTACCCCCGCACCGTGGCTTTGCTGCACGATTACTACAAATCCAGAGGGGAGGCGGACAAGGCCAAAGAGGTGGTGGAACGTTCGCGGCGGCACTTGGAAAAAGCCGTGCGGCGCTCGGCCGAAAACCCGGTCTGGTGGATGTTTTTGTCCAACCTGTATCACTTGGAGGGAAACAAGGAACAGGCCTACCGGGCCATCCAGGCCGCTTGGGAGATCCACCGGGCCGAGGATTTCGTTTTCCGCACCTACGTTCAGTACTGCCTGGCGGACGGCCGCACCGATTTATTGCTTAAACTGGCCCGGGAATGGCTTGAAAACCATGCCGATGATCCGTTCGCCCGGCAGATTCTTTCCCAGTTCGGCACCACGCCGCAACTTCCGCAGGACCTCCCATCCAGGTAGTCCTTAACCGCAAGGAACGGGCGGCTTTTTATGCTTTGACCCATTTACCTTTGCTAAATAGATGAACGAAGTGCAAACCAAAAGTCAATGACCTTCCTGGCGATCGTTTTGATGTGTATTATTTGGGGACTGACTTGGGTTGCCATTAAAATCGGTTTGGAAGATCTCCCTCCTCTTCTCTCCGCCGGCGTCCGCTTTGTCCTGGCTTGCGCCCTTCTCTGGCCGGTGGTTTTCTGGCGCCGTCTGTCCCTTCCTCGAAAATGGCCGGAAATTCGCACAATTTTGGTACCCGGCTTTTTTATTTACGGCGTTAACTACGCGCTTGTATATTGGGGTGAACAATACATCGGCGCCGGACTGGCCGCCATTCTCTTCGCCTCCCTCCCTTTTCTGGTTGCCCTTTTTGCCCACTACCTGCTTCCCGGCGAAAAGATGACTCTCGTTAAACTAACCGGCCTCTCCTGCGGTTTTCTCGGCATCGTTTTGGTTTTCCACGGAGGGTTGTCCTTCGGGCCGGACAGTTACTTGGGGATGCTGGCCCTGTTGGGCTCCAGCCTCTCGGCCGCTTATGCCAATATTCTGGTCAAACGGGACCTGCATGATATCGACCCGATGCTGGCGACCGCTGTGCAAATGAGCTTGGGGGCCGTTTTGCTTCTCGGGTTGGGAACGGCTACCGAAAGCTGGCAGGATTTTCACTTGACGCGCAAGGCGGTCGGTACGCTTCTGTACCTGTCCGTTTTTGGATCGGCGCTCGCCTTCAGTCTTTATTTCTGGGCGCTGAAGAAAACCGAGGCGACCAAGCTTTCGTTAATCGCCTTTGTAACCCCACTCGTCGCACTAGTGGGGGGAAACTTGATCTTAAACGAGCCGATAACGGGACGGCTGGCGGCCGGTTCGATTCTTGTTCTGGTCGGTATCCTTGTCGTCAATTACTTCTCTTACCCCGGCAAAAATCAGGCGGGTGCTCAAAAATCGTAGCCGACCGAAAAATAAAACCGCTTGCCGTCCAAATTGGAGTGCGCCCAACCCACCCCGGCGGGCCCGATGGGAGTGTCCACTTCCAATTCTCCCAAAATCCCGTAAAAGAAATCCTGAAGGTTGAACTCCTCCGCCTGAATCCAGCGCTTTTCCAGATCCCAACGGATGGAGGGATGAAGCCGTCCCCACAGCTTGGCCCGGAACCCGGCACCCACGACCAAAAACTGCCGGCCGAAAAACCCTTTTTTCGGGCTGCCGGCAAAAAAATCCTTTCCTCCCTGCCGGAAAAGCTCCGGTTCCGGCAGATCTCCGGAAGTAAGCCCGGCGTTTATCTGCGGTTCAAAAACCAGACTCCGGCCGACCGGAAGAAAATGGGAAATAAAGGCGCCGGCCTTCCGGTAGTTCAAGTTCCCCCCCAATGCCTTGGAAGCGACGGATAGCGAAACCACGTTGTAGGCCCCCCGGTTTGGGAAGGGGTTTTTATCCCGCGTATCCACGACCGATCGGAGCGACAGGGAGCGGTGTTTGTAGAGCTGGCCGTTATACGTTTCGTTCCCGTAAACAAAGTTTTCCGCCCGCAGTTCGGCGGAAACGACTCCCAGCCGATAAATCTGCTGCCCCAACGACCAAAAACCGCCCCAGCGCCGCTCCCGGTACGGCTGAAAATTCTCGAAATCGGAATAACTGCGCCAGCGTTCCCGGTAGAGAAAAATTCCGAGCCGGGAGGTCAGGTAGGTTTTGAAAATCCGGTCGGTTTTGAAGGCCGCTTCATACAGTTGGCGCCGCACGCCGTACTGCAGGCGGGTTTTGAACTCCGTGCCGGTGCCGAATAAATTGCCGTCCAGAAAATCGACGAATCCCTCCGACTCCCAGTCGGACTGGTAATGCGCCCCCAGCCGAAGCTGCTCGTAATTTTTTTCCTTCAACAAAAGTTTCAAAGAGGGGCCCTCTTTCCCCGGCTCTAAGAGAGCCGAGACCCGCTCGAAAAGCCCCGTGGCATAAACATCCGTCACCCCTCGCGACACCTTCTCCGGGCTGAAGAGCATCCCGCCCCGCAGGGGAAAATTCTGCATCACCACCCAACTTTTCGTCCGCCGGTTTCCCTCAAGTGTGACCCGCTCAATTTTTGCTTCCCGGATTTTGAAAACCAGCCGCCCGCTCGAACCGTCCCACGTGGGCTGGGGGGGCTCCAAAAGGTTGTAGCCACGCAACCGGTATTGCTCATCCAGTTTTCGGCACGCCTCCGCCAACTGGCGGTAATCCAGCCGGCTGCCCAAAGACAGACCGGCCGCTCTGCGGAGCGCGGAGTCGGGGAAAACCGTATTCCCGCTGAATATGATTTCGTTTATGACCGCAGGTTCGTAGGTCTGCACGCTCAACAAACTTCTGGAGGAATCATACGTCGCCGTAAGACGTTCATAATGACCGGTTGCCAGAAGAGAATCCAGCCATCCAGTCAGGGGATGAATGAAGACGGTTTTCTCCGCTGCGACGGGGAAAGCCTCCTTTAATTCTTCGGGCGTTTCGACGCTGTCCACATGGAGGGGGGGAGTTCCCGCCGGGCTGGAAGCTGCCGCCAGTTTCAAAATCTCTTCTTTCCTTTCCATCGCGGCGCGGTATCCGATTTCGAAAAGCTGGGCGGCCTTGGGGAAGTCCATCCACCGGTAGTCGTTCAACTGGGGAGAGATAACCAGATCGGCAGCATCCAAAGCGGCCTGTTTTTTATCCAAGGTCATGATGGTGGTCGCCTGGCTGGCGACATCCAGCGCGGTGGTCAACTCCTCGGCCGGGTCCAAGGACGCCGTCGTGTTCACCGCAATGACCGCATCGACCCCCATCTGACGCACCGGCTCCACGGGAACCGGCATCAAAAGCCCTCCGTCCACCAAAAGCTTGTCTCCCTTCTCCAGCGGCGAGAAGGCCAACGGCGCCCCCAAGGTGGCCCGCAGGGCTTCGGCCAAATCGCCGGAGTAAAAAATCACCGGCTCTCCGGATACCAAATCCACCGCCACCGTACGGAAACGAACCAACAGCCGGTCGAAGTCAAATTCGGCCTGCAGATTGGCGGAGGCTGTGAGGTTGGTGAAAAGGTTGGATACTTTCTGCCCGGAGGTAATTGCCAGCGGAATATCCGGCTTCAATCCCTCAAACCGGATGGATAGAAAATGACTTTCATTCCCCTCCTTCTGGGTGGAAAAAAGGGTGCTGCGCCGGGGTCGGTCGCGGAAAAGCTCACCCCAATCGATTCCCATTACAATTCGTTTCAATTCTTCGGGGCCGTAGCCGCAGGCGTAAAGCCCTCCGATAACTCCGCCAATGGAAGTTCCGGCAATGGCATCCACTTGAATACCCATTTCTTCCAGTGCCTGTAAAACTCCGATTTGAGCGAAACCGCGCGCTCCGCCTCCCGAAAGAGCCAACCCGATTTTGGGCCGCTTGGTCTGGTTTTTCAGAACCTCGCGAAAGTTGTCCGTCCCCACCCGCCGGTCATAACTGAATGATGCCGCAAATGCCGGGGAACAGAGCAGAAAAGCAAGCAGAGCGGACCGATGGATACTCCAAACCATACCGGTACTAAATTAATCGGTTTTTCATTTAAAGAAAAGCTTGTCAGGCGTTGATTCTGAACCCCCAACGGCTGCCAGCCGGCGATCTTGAGCAAAACCGGAGCACGGGAAAGCCCGCCCTTCACCAAAAAGCGTATATATTCCCGCCGTGCCAACACGCAGACAGGAAAAAACGCTCCGACGGTCTTTTTTCAAAAAAACCCGGCAAAAACAAGATTTTTTCGCCGTGGAAGGGGAACGGGCTCTGACGGAGCTTTTGAAGAGCGACTGGAACGTCCTAAGCATTTTTGCCACGCCGCCATACGTTCATAAGGTCCGCTCCCTTATTCCTTTCGAGAGCATACTTGAAGTGGAAGAACTGTCTCCAAAAAAACTGGCTGAATTGACCGACACAGAAACTCCCTCCGGCATGCTGGCCCTGGTCGAAAAGAAAATCTATACCATCGAACAAGTGGCGGCCGAAAAGCGGGTTCTGGTTTTGGATAACCTCCGCGATCCGGGCAACGTCGGGACTCTTCTGCGCACGGCATATGCGTTCGGTTGGAATGGCGTGATACTCTTGAAGGGAACAGCCGAGCTTTTTTCTCCCAAAGTGGTGCGCTCCACCGCCGGTGCCCTCTTTCATCTAAAAATTGCCGAGCAAGTCATCCCCGAAGAAGCGGTCGGCATGCTTAAAAAGCATGCTTTCAAAATCTGGGCGGCCGATTCACACTCCGGCATTTCACCGGAAGAATGTCGGAGGTTGATCAATCCAGCTTCCGCAAAAAATGCCCTGGTCATCGGCAGCGAAGCTTCCGGCGTTTCCCGGACCTTGCTGTTCAATGCGGACGGTGTTGTAAAGATTTCCCTTTCCGGGGAAGCGGAAAGCTTAAACGCCGCCGTCTCCGGCGGAATTTTGATGTATCTGCTCCGTAGTGAGGCATTTTCCTCTATTTAAGACCGGTTCACCATTTGACAAGTTGAAACCAAAGTGATATAAAAAACCCCGCGATGCTTGAGAACATCCTCACCATATTCACGCTGGTCGGGCTCGAGGGGTTGCTCTCCGCCGACAATGCCCTGATTCTGGCGATTCTGGTCAGACACTTGGACAAACCTCTGCAGAAAAAAGCGCTGCTCTACGGCATTGCCGGGGCTTTCGTCTTTCGCTTTTTAAGCCTGCTAATCGTCCGGCAGATAATGACCTTGTGGTACTTGAAGGCCATTGGTGCCTTTTATCTGGCCTATCTGGCCGTCGACCACTTCGCCCGCAAACGGGGCTTTCATCACACCGCCGAACCCTCCAAAAAACCCGGCTTCTGGCGAACGGTTGTCGCGGTGGAGTTGACCGACATCGCTTTTGCCATTGACGGCGTTTTGGTGGCGGTGGCGCTCTCCAACCAGCTTTGGGTGATTTACACCGGTGCGGTTCTGGGGATTCTGGCCGTCCGGCTGGCAGCCGGATTCTTCATCGCCGTTTTGGAGAAACATCCCCGGCTTGAAGACGTGGCCTACGTGGTGGTCGGCTGGACTTCGGTCAAGCTGTTCTTGAAAACCTACGCCAGCTTCGCCCAGACCGTGCTGGGCAAAACTGTGCCGGAAGACCTTCTGCCCGGCTGGCTTTTCTGGACGGTGCTTCTGTTAATCATTGGCCTCGGCACCCTTTGGGCCTATCGAAAAAAAGGCCCGCCCGCAAACCCGGCCGGTTAACTTACTTTTTCTTGGCCAAAACCGGCTTCAAGTGATGGTGTAAGTACCAAGCGATGCCCAAAAGTATCAAGGCCGCCACAACGTAATCAAATTTGTGGAGATATTGGCCGATGGTGCTCCAGTTTTGCCCCAACTTGACGCCGATGTAGGTCAAAGCATAGCACCAAGGGATGGCGCCGAGAAAGGAAAAGATGGCAAAGGGCCAGAATTTCATCCGGGAAATGCCGGCCGGAAGGGAAATGAAGGTGCGGATGATGGGGAGCATCCGGGAAATAAAGGCCGCCGCCGAGCCGTAGCGCTGAAAAAACCGGTCGGCATTGTTTAAATCCCGCTCGGAGAACAGGATGTACTTCCCCCATTTGATGACCGCCGTTCGTCCGCCGTAGTAGCCAATCCAGTACGTGATGACCGAACCGATGAGATTGCCGATTGCCCCCGCCATGGTGGCGCCCCAAATATTAAATCTTCCCTCGTGCACCAAAAATCCGGCGAAGGGCATGATTATTTCAGAAGGGAGGGGTATGCAGGCGGATTCAATGGCCATAAACAAACAGACAATGGGATACCCGCCGGCCGAAATGGCGGAGGTGACCCATCCGGCCACCACTTCCAATATCCTGGTTATCATTCTTTCCTTTCTATCTTTAGCGTCAGCAACCGATGCCCCCTTTTTTCCTTGACAATGAAATCGAACCCGCCAAAAAAGATTTTTTCCTCCACGGAGGGAATCCGTCCCAGGTGGTCGATTAAAAACCCCCCAAGCGTTTCATACTCCGCCGTCGGCAACGAAGCGCCGAAGAGGGCGTTGAACTTTTCCGGCCGAATGCGGGCCGAAACAACGGCACGTCCCTCCTCCATTTGCGTTACTTCCTCCCGTTCGGCGTCGTATTCGTCCTGAATCTCCCCCACGATCTCTTCTATAATGTCTTCCATCGTGATGAGCCCGGCCGTGCCGCCGTACTCGTCCAAAACGATAGCCATATGTACCTGTTTCCGCTGGAAATCGGACAAAAGCTCCCGCACCTTCTTGGTTTCCGGCACGAAGTACGGGGGGCGCAGAATGTCCTCCAAAATTACAAGTTCTGCGTTTAAAAGTAAATTAATGATATCCTTGGTATGGATGATCCCCGCGATATGGTCCAAATCCCCCTTGTAAACGGGGATGCGGGAATACCCTTCCTCGGCCACGAACTGCAGAAGTTTTTCCCGCGGCGTCCCCATTTCGATGGCCACGATGTCCGTACGCGGGGTCATCGCCTTTTTGACCGGCGTGTCGGCAAATTGAAAAACGGAATGGATGAGCATCTCTTCCACTTTCTCAAAGATTCCCAACCGGCTTCCTTCCGAAACCAAAAGCTTGATCTCCTCCTCCGTGACGAGGGGCGCTTTGGCCTCCTCTTTAAACCCCAAAAGATTCAAAAGAAACCGGGAGGAGCCGGTCAGGAGCTTGACCGCCGGGAGAGCGGCGAGATAAAACCACTGCACGGGCCGGGCCACCTGCAAGGCCAGCCGCTCCGGGTGCTGAAGCGCCAGCATTTTGGGCAAAAGTTCCCCAAATAGAAGGGAAAGAAAGGAGATGGCCATGGCCACCAGCCCGATGGCGACCGTTTTGGTGACCCCGGAAATGGGGGCGGCCAGCCGGGCTTCCAGCTCTTCGACGACGGTGGCCCCCCCCAAAACGCCCGCCAGCGTTCCAACCAGCGTGATGGCCACCTGGACGGTGGCTAAAAACTTCCCCGGGTCCTCTTGCAGTTGCAAAACCCGCTTGGCGTTGGGTTCCCCCTTGTTGGCGAGGGACCGCAGGCGCGTACGCCGGGCGGAGACCAGGGAAATTTCCGCTGCGGCAAAAAAACCGTTCACCAATACCAAAACAACGATGATGATGATTTCCAGGAAGGCCGATTCCATTCAAACCGGATAATAAAATAATCCATCCATAACCGCACCGCCTTTTTTGGCCCGTCTTAAACTTTGTTTGATGCAAACCTTTCTGTTATCGCTTATTGAGGCGCCTAAAATACAGAACCCCTTCCATCAAAAAAGTGGAGAATAGGGCGACAGCCAAAACTTTCAGCCATCCGGCAAAATCGATGGGAGCAAGCTGCATCGATTTGGCCATAGGGGGGAGGTAAAGAAAGAATAACAGCACGCCGATGGTCAACAGTCTCGTAACCCAGAAGAAACGGTTTTTCAAGGCGTCCGCCAGATTCCTGCGCGAAAGTTCGATGGTCACAAGGAAAATCTCCGCCACGATCAAGCTGGCGACCGCCATCGCCCGGGCTTCGGAAACCATTGTGCCGGAGGATAGTTCGTACCAAAAGAGACCCAAAATCGCCAGCCCGATGGACAAGCCGGTGAGAACCGAGACCGCTAGCTCCCCGGCCGGCAAAATCGGCCGGGCTGGATCGCGCGGCGGCTTTTTCATCGCTTCGGGGTCCCCACGGTCGGCCTCAAAGACCAAAGCCACCGTCGGGTGCATAATCAGCTCCAGCCAGATGATAATCACTGGGAGCAGCAACAGCGGAAATCCGAGTAACGGAACGGCCACAGCCAGAAAAATGATGGGGGTATGAAAAGTGATGAGGTAGCGGAACGCCTTTTCGATTTTGGAAAAAATCTGCCGTCCCTCTTTTACCGCTTCGACGATGGTTTGGAAATTGTCGTCCAAAAGCACCATCGTCGCCGCCTCGCGGGCCACCTCCGTGCCGCGCACTCCCATTGCAATTCCGATATGCGCCTCTTTCAAGGCCAACGCATCGTTGATCCCGTCCCCGGTCATCGCCACGATTTCCCCCTTTTTTTTCAACACCTCCACCAAGCGGTGCTTGTGCTGGGGAAAAACGCGGGCAAAAATGTTGGCGCGGGCGGCCCGTCGGGCGAATTCCTCGTCGCCGGCCGCTTCCAACTCCGGGCCGGCGACGATTTGGTCGTCCTCGTGCTCCAGCCCGATTTCCTCGGCAATATGGTGGGCGGTCAAAGGATGGTCGCCGGTCACCATCACCACCCGAACCCCCGCGTTGCGGCATTCCGCAATGGAGCGGGCCACCTCGAGCCGGGGCGGGTCGGAAAAACCGACCACCCCGAGGCAAGCCAGATTTTTTTCATTGTCCTCGCGGCTTTCCGCAAAGCATGGAAGTTTGCCAAAAGCGACGGCAATAACCCGCATACCCGCTTGGGCCAGTTTTGCATTTTCTTCCTCCAGCCTTTTTCTCGCCGCGCCCCCTTCCTTGCAGCGGGAAAGAATTCCCTCCACCGCGCCTTTGGCGGCAATCACTAGCTCGCCCGAAGAATTTTTCCAGACATGGGACATGTATTTCCCTTTCAAATCAAACGGATAGTCCTGCACCAGTTTCCACTCAGCAAAGATTTTCCCCGGTTCGACACCGTGCTCCCGTGCATGGCTCACCAGCTCTTTTTCCAGTTGATCGGTCGGGTTCGGTTCGCAGGCCATTACAATGGTTTGCCAGAAGAGAAGATCATTTTCCCCTTCCGGATGTTCCGCCACCGTCAGCTTCCCCTCGGTCAAGGTTCCGGTCTTGTCGGCGCAGATGACCGTCGTCGCCCCCAAGGTCTCAACGCCAACCATCCGGCGGATCAAGGCCTTTTTGCGCGACAGACGGAAAACCCCCATCGTCAAATAAAGGGTGAATACGACCGGAAATTCCTCCGGCACGGCGGCGATGGCCAAACTGACGGCGGAAAGAAACGACTTTCCCCATCCGGAACCCCGGTAAAATTCAATAATGAAGACCAAAAAGCAGACGAAAATCGCCCAAACCAAAAGCCGCATTACCAGCCGGTCGATTTTTTTCTGCAGGGGGGTGCGCTCCTCCTTGATTTCGACCAACAGATGGCCGATTTGCCCGTAGCGCGTTCTTTTCCCCGTAGCCGTAACAATGACCTTCCCCTGCCCGGTCAAGACGGCCGTTCCAGCCCAGACGCCCGAGGACTCCCCTCCGGACGTGTCTTTTGGCACGGGAACCGACTCCCCCGTCAAAGGCGCTTCGTCCATCTCAATGTTGTTGGCTTCAACGAGAGTTCCGTCCCCCGGTAAAATGTCCCCTTCTTTAAGAACCAAAACATCCCCGAGTACCAGCGTTTCGGACGGCACAACTGTTTCAACGCCGTCCCGAATCACATGGGCGGTCGGCGCGGTCAGTTCGCGAATTTTTTTTAACGCCCGGCTGGAGCGGGCCTCCAAGGCCAAATCAACCAAAAGAATCGGAATAATGGAACCGACCAAAACCCATCCGTCACGCTCCTCCCCAAGGAGGAAATAAACCAGCGCGGCCAAAAGCAGAAGCAGAATCATCGGATCGGACAGTGTTTTTACCCAGCGCCCCAGGGCGGCAAAGCGGGACTTTGGCACCAAGATATTAGGCCCGAACTCCAAAAGCCGTTTCTTGGCTTCGACGGAAGTAAGCCCCAATTCAGGGTTGGTCGCTAATGGAGACGGGCTGGCCACAGAGGGGCTAATAAGGGTGGTCAAAAGAGCTTGTCAAGAAACTCTCAATTTTGAGACGAGCGCCTAAGAAACCATTTCTCCAGTTCAACCACCCAAAGAATGCCGCTGCTAAATACGACGCACAGTAGAAGCTCGGCGGCCGAGAGGGAAACGGTTTTCAAGGTTTCCTGGAATAGCGGATGATAGACGGCCAGAAGCTGCAGCCCGCAAGTCAGCGCCACGGCGCCCAAAAGCGGCCTGTTCGAAAATAACCCGAGCGTAAAAAGTGATTCCCGTTCGGAGCGGATGGCCAGAACATGGCTCATCTGCGCCAAAGCGAGCGTGGTGAAAACGACGGTCTGCCACTCGTTGTACCCTTCCCTCCAGTACCAAAACCCGCCGCCCAACGTCAATACCCCCATCAGGAATCCGACCAGAATAATGTGCCGGCCCATTCCCCGTCCGAAGATGTTTTCCTGGGGAGAATACGGGGGGCGACGCATAAGGTTCCGCTCCGCCGGTTCCACGCCCAATGCCAGTGCCGGCAGCCCGTCTGTGACCAGATTAATCCAAAGAATCTGCAATGGTAAAAGCGGGAGGGGCATTCCCAAAAAGGGGGCCGCCAGCATCACCCAAAGCTCGCCGGAATTGCTGGTCAAAAGGTATTTGATGAACTTGCGGACGTTGTCGTAAATCGCCCTTCCCTCTTTGACCGCCGCCACAATCGTGGCAAAATTATCATCCAGAAGCACCATGTCGGCGGTTTCGCGCGCAACGTCGGTCCCCGCCCTCCCCATTGCCACGCCGATGTCCGCTTTCCGCAAAGCTGGGGCGTCGTTTACTCCGTCGCCGGTCATGGCCACCACCTCGCCTCGTTTCTGCAGGGCTTCCACGATTTTGAGCTTGTGCTCCGGTCCCACCCTGGCGTAAACCGGGATGTCCTCCACCACCCGCTCCAGCTCCCGAACCGAAAGCTGGCCCAGTTCCCGCCCGGAAAGAACCTTTCCGTCACGGGCGATACCCAGTTCACGGGCGATGCTGATGGCAGTCAAAGGATGGTCGCCGGTAATCATCACTGGCCGGATGCCGGCCCGTTGGCAGGTCGCCACCGCATCTTTCGCTTCCGGCCGGGGCGGATCAATCATTCCCACCAAGCCGATGAAGACCAAATTCTGCTCCAGCTTGCTCTGGTCTTTTCCGGCGTTGAAATCCTTCAAACGGCGAAACGCCAGACCCAGAACGCGCATGCCTTTTTGCGCCAGCTCGTTGTTGGCGGAAAGTATCCGGTTTTTCCATTGCTCGGTTAAGGGCTGCGCTTCACCATCGACCCACACGCCAGTCGACACATCCAACAGCCCATCGACGGCACCTTTGGTAAAGGCGACAAAGGACGCTTCTTGGGCGGCCCGCACCAAATCCGCAAGCGGATGATCCATCGCGTCCTGACCGAAAAGAACGCGATGCACGGTAGTCATTCGTTTCCGTTCCGATTCAAACGGAACTTCCCCCGCCCGGACAAACATCCGTTCCAACTCCGGCTTTTCCATCCCGAGCCACGCAGCGGCCAGAACCAAAGCCGCCTCGGTGGGGTCGCCATAGACGTGCGGATGGCCGTCTTTTTCCCGCTTGGAAAGGTAGGTGCTGTCATTGCACAAAGCCCCGCCGGCCAAAAGCAGCCGCAGCGGGGGAGAAAGCGTCGGACGAGGCGGGACCTCGCCGGCCGGTCCGACAATTTCCGGAAAACGTTCCCCCAATCCTGCGCCGACCAAACCGGACCGGCGCAAATGCTCGGTCAAATCAAGCCGCTCGCCGGCGGCATCCAGTATGGTTACCGTCATCTTGTTTTCGGTCAACGTTCCGGTCTTGTCGGAGCAGATGACCGTCACCGAGCCGAGCGTTTCCACCGCCGGCAGTTTGCGAATCAAGGCATTCCGTTTTAGCATGCGCTGGGCACCCAAGGCGAGGGCGATCGTAACGATGGCCGGCAGCCCTTCCGGGACTGCGGCAACCCCCAAACTTAGTGCGGTCATAAACAGAAGCTTTAACTCTTCCCCCCGCAAAAACCCGAGACCGAAGACAATCCCCACCAGAATCAGGGCGGCCAGTCCCAGTCCCTTGCCCAATTGGTGCAGCCGTTTTTGCAGAGGGGTCGGCTCCCGACGAACGGCCTGAATCAGACCGGCAATTATCCCCAGCTCGGTTTCCATTCCGGTCGCCGTGATGACCGCCCGCCCCCGGCCGTAGGATACAACGGTTCCGAGGTAGGCCATATTCCGCCGGTCGCCGACCGGCAAATCCGCCTCCGGCAACGGCTCGCCGTTTTTTTCAACCGGCTCCGATTCCCCGGTCAAAGCCGCTTCTTGCACCCGTAGGTTGGCTGATTCCAAAATCCGAGCGTCGGCTGGGACAAGGTTTCCGGTTTCTAAAAAAATGATATCCCCCGGGACCAAAAACCGCGCGGACAGTTCCGTGATGCGCCCGCTTCGCATGACCTTGACCGTCGGCACGACCATCCGACGCAAGGCCGCCATCGCACGCTCGGCCCGGTATTCTTGAAAAAAACCGAGCGCGGCGTTGAGCACCACGATGGCCAGAATGGCGATGGCATCCTTGTAGTCCCCCAGAAAAAGCGAAAGCCCGGCGGCCACCAGCAAAATCGCCACCATTGTGGCGGCCAGTTGCTCCCAAAAAATCAGCCAAGGGCTTTTGGTTCCACGTTCCAATAGTTCATTGGGACCCCCTTTCGCCAGCCGCCGGGCCGCTTCCGTATCGGAAAGCCCGACTTCGACGTCCGTTCCAAGCCGCCGGAGAACCTCTTCCGTTTTTAACGTGTGCCAATCAACCATTCGGCGTTCTTTTTGATCCGGTTACCACAATCCGTACCGACGACAAAATAATGGAAAGGCGTGCGGTTTTGCCAACGAAAGTTGACTTTTGCAATCGATTTTTAGATTTTCGCCTGGGTGGAAAGGCCCGGTTTGAGCCGACGGATTTTTGAAAAAATGCGCCGGTTCTTTTTGGCGGGCCTTCTGGTGGTTGTTCCCATCATTCTCACATTTCTGATTTTGCGCCTTCTTTTCCGAACGGTGGACGGCCTTTTGGCCCCCTTGGTGGCAGAACTGATAGGTCGCGAGCTCCCCGGTGTGGGACTTTTGGCCACAATCGTAATTGTTTTTCTGGCCGGCTTTTTCATTTCCTCGGTTTTCGGGTCGCGACTTTACTCCATCGGGGAACTTTTATTTATCAAAACTCCCTTGGTGCGAACGGTTTACGGCGGCGCCAAGCAGTTGATGGAGTCGATGTTTTTGCCTTCCGGCAAGGCCTTCAAACAGGTGGTGTTGGTGGAATATCCGCGCAAGGGGGCCTGGGCCATTGGTTTTGTGGGAGGGGAATTGATCATGGAAGGCAAACGGCTGATTTCCGTCTTCGTCCCCTCCACCCCCACCCCCTTCACCGGTTTTGTAGTCAATTACCCGCAGGAGGAGGTCGTAAACCTACCGATTTCTGTGGAGGAAGGGGTTAAATTCATTGTTTCCGGCGGCATCGTGGCGCCGGAGCGCCTGCGCCCCCCCCGCTTGGAAAAACCGGCCGGAGGAGTAGTATGAAATTAGGGGACTTGCTAAGCCCGGAACTGGTGCTCGGCAACCTGGCCGCCGCCACCAAAAAGGACGCCATCGCCGAGATGCTCGCAAAAGTGGGGGAAAAGTACGATCATCTGGATACCGATTTGATCTTGGAATCGGTGATGGAACGGGAAGAGGTGGAACCGACCAACCTGGGGCGGGGCTTCGCCTTCCCCCATTCCCGGACGGACGCCGTAAAAGAAATGATTTTCTCCCTCGGCATTTCCCGGCGCGGAATTGCCGACAAAACGCCGGACCAAAAGCCGGTGCACGTGATTTGCCTTTTCCTGACCCCCAGAAGCATGACCCGGCTGTACTTGCAGGCCTTTTCGGCTTTGGCCACCTTCGCCCGCAAACCGGGAACGCTGGAGATGATCTTGGCCGCCGCCACCATCGCCGAGCTGATAAAGGTTTTTTCCAAAAGCGGCATTTTGGTGCGGCGGGAACTGGTGGCCAAGGATATTATGCATCGGAACTTGATAACGGTCACGCCGGAGACGACCTTGAAAGAGGTTGCCAATCTGCTTTTCAAGCATAAAATTCCCGGGATGCCTGTCTTGGACAAATCGGGAAAGGTCTTGGGGGAGGTTACCGAAAAGGAGCTGATCAAGGCCGCCGTGCCGCCGGAATACCGGAAAGCCAAGAAAACCAAAAAAATTCTTCCCGATCCGTTTGAAACGCTCGTTTCCAAGGAGGACGAGATCAAAGCGCGCGATTTGATGTCCAAAAAATTCGTCATCGCCTCGGAGAATACGCCGGTGACCGAGTTGGCCTATTTGATGCTGGATAACAACGTCCGTCGTGTGGAAATAGTCAAAAATGGCAAATTAGTCGGCATCGTTCTGCGCTCTGACATCGTAGGGAAAATCATCCGGGGCTGAATTATAAAAATTCTTTTTTGCAAATTTCAGTCCATAGCCATCTACACGGCCACGGAGTCACAGGCCCAGGCTTGGTCGGCTTTGTACACCTTCCCTTCCATTGTCTTTGCCGCCATTTTGATTGCCTGGGGGGCCGAATCTGCGCAAGTGATTGTTTCACAGGGGCTCGCCCTGGCCGTTCTGGCTTGGTTGCAGACCTCACCGGAGTTCATGGTTGAGGGAGTGATTGCCTGGCAACAGGATATCAATCTGATGACCGCCAACTTCACCGGCGCCCTGCGGCTTTTGGTCGGTTTTGCCTGGCCTATGGTTTACTTCACTGCATTTTTCAGCGGCCATAAAAAGAAACTGAACTACGAAATCAAGCTGGACGGCGAGGATTCTGCCCCGGTGGTCGGCATTCTGCTTCCCGCCCTGTACGTGCTGTTCATTGCCACCAAGGCCTCCCTTAATCTGATTGATGCGGCGGTGCTGCTGGTTCTCTACTTCGCTTACCTGTTCGTTTTGAACCGCTTTCCCGCCAAACACGAGGATCACGCCAATGAAATGGAGCGCGTGCCCCGCTGGATTCTGTCCCACAAAAAACCGGTGCGCAATATCCTCATTCTTTCCTGCTTCGTAACCGGTGGGACTCTGGTATTCCTTTTGGCCGAGCCGTTTGTCGAGAGCTTGAAGGCCTTGGCCCTGGTTCTGGGCATTCAGACCTACTTTTTCGTGCAGTGGGTGGCGCCGTTTCTCTCCGAATTTCCGGAGTTTGTTTCCGCCTTTTACTGGGCCCGTACGGTGAAAAAAGCGGCGATGTCCTTGATGAACACGGTCTCCTCCGTGATTGCCGAACTGACGCTCTTGGTGGCTTTGATCCCCATCGTGTACTCCTTTTCGCGGGGCGAGGTCTCTTCCATTCCGTTCGATTACGAACACCGGCTCGAAATTTATTTGACCGTGGTACAGTCCCTGCTTGGCTTTCTCTTTCTGGTCAATATGCGTTTCAGCTTCTACGAAGCTGTCGGGCTTTTTTCCCTTTGGTTTTTCCAGTTTCTCTTCCCCAATACCCATCGGGAAGTGATTTTGGTCTACCTTCTTTGGATGTTTGTTGAAATAATTCAGATCTTTCGAGGCCGCCGCCGACTGGCCGCCTTCCCCGTCTTTTTCGACCTCTGGCGGAAACATATCGAAAAAAAAACCTGACCTCATCCGCTCATCCGGGTGTAAGCCGCTGACAATCAAGAGCTTGTGACTCTATTCGATTTATTAAACTTTTTTGACCAATATTACGTTTAAGTATAGTTGAAGAGCAGTGCGAAAATGAGTATATTGGAACAGACCTATAGGAGGTAGATAAACTAAAATGAACACGTTCAAAACATTCTTCCTTTTCACCCTGATGACCGTGCTTCTGGTGGCCATCGGCGGCTACTTTGGCGGCCAGCAAGGTATGTTTTTTGCCTTTGGTTTTGCGGCCTTGATGAACTTCTTCGCCTACTGGTTTTCCGACAAAGTCGCCTTGGCGATGTATGGGGCCAAGAAGGTGGAAGAAGCCAGCATTCCGCAGGCCGACAAGGACCGGCTATTGCGCATCACCCGCGAACTGGCCCAATCGGCCCGGCTCCCGATGCCCAAAGTGTACGTGATTCCTTCCCCGCAGCCGAACGCCTTCGCAACGGGACGGAATCCGGAACATGCTTCGGTGGCCGCCACGGAGGGGATTTTGCGACTGCTTTCGGATGACGAGTTGTCCGGGGTGATGGCTCACGAGCTGGCGCATGTCAAGAATCGGGATATTCTGATTGCCTCGATTGCCGCGACCATTGCCGGCGCAATTATGATTCTATCGCGCAGCGCCATGTTTTTCGGAGGCAACCGCGAGAACCGGGGCGGGGGAAATCCGATTGTGATGATTCTACTTTTGATTTTAGCCCCGCTCGCCGCCATGCTGGTGCAAATGGCCATCTCCCGCCAGCGGGAGTTCGGCGCGGATGAGGGTGGTGCGAGAATCTCCCACAAACCCTTGGCTTTGGCCGAAGCTCTGAAGAAGTTGCATAATGGGGTTCAGCGCCTGCCAATGCAAAACGCCAACCCGGCCACGGCGCATATGTTTATCGTGGCCCCCTTTTCCGGCAAAGAGGTGATGAAGCTTTTTTCAACCCATCCACCGGTTGAGGAGCGGATCACCCGGCTGTACGATTTGGCCAAGCATATGTAATACTACGAGCGGGCGAAGTTAAACTCGCCCAGAGAGACAAAAAAGCGGGTTGTAAAAGCCCGCTTTTTTATTTCCGTTCTTTTTTAATTTTCTGAAATCGTACTTTTCCGCAGTGCGGGCACTTCCATTTACGGTTTTTGTGGAAAGAGCGCTTCTCCTCGCGCATCGGTTTCCCGCAGCGCGGGCAGGTCATTTAATCAAGCCCAGAAAATCCCCGAAAAGAAATTCCAAGCGCCCGATTAAAAGCGAAATGCGCGACATCACCGTGTTGCCGAAGGTCGCGCCGAAGAAGATCATCAAATACCAGGTGCCGACGCTTGCCAGCCGACCCCACCACCCTTTATGCTCGCGGGAAAAGTAGAAATACACAAGTGTGGTAATAACGCCGACGAGAATCAAAACGTTGGTTAAAGAACCCAGGGGTTTCATCGTTGCCCCCAGTTGCACCAGAATACGGGCCTGCAAAAGAGCCGGAACCGCCACCCCCGCCCCCGCCCCGATGACCAACGCGAGCGGAATACGGGAAGCCGGACGGGTCTTTTCAGTCAGACGCCCCAAGATGAGAATTATCAAAACAAAAGAAATCACCACCCAGAAATCGCCGGCTTTCAACGGCTCTATGACTTTCGGTACGAGCGTACCCTGCACGGCGATAACCGTGAAATACCCCGCGGAGAGCCCGACCAGAAGGTGCTCGGCGAAGCGGAAGAAGGGGTTCTCGCGGTAGAGAAAACTGAAAATGGCCAAAGTCAGAATGGCGGCAACCACGGTCCCAGCCGTCATTTCTTCCTCCCCCACCAATAAGCCGCGTTTCCCCCCAAAATCAAAAGCAAAATCACGGCGTGGGCCATCGATTGGGCGTCCATGCTGCGGATGGCCGCGCCCGGTTTGTCCAAAAGCCGTTCGTAGTCGGCAGCCCCTTTCAGGCCGTTGACCAGACCGGAAAGCTGACCGGAGGCGTACAGCGGCATATAGCTGGCGACCATTACGGCAGTAAGCATCGCCGCCACACGGGCATGGTAACGGGTGTAGGCGTAATCCACCCAGGCATATCCCAAATCCCCGTCCGCCACCGAAACCACCATCGCTACCTTGGAATAATTGGGGACCGCTTTAATCAATGAAAGCGTGTCGGTAACGTTGCCATAATAATCCCGCGGAAAGACATTGGGAATGCTTTCCCCCATTCCTAAAATCGCTGCCTGAAATTGGGGGCGAAAGCCAAGGAAAACCCAATCTTCGCCGTACTTTTTGCCGAACTCCTCCGCCACAAGCGAAAGCACCTGGTTGCCTATCGCCGTCCCCTCGGCAAAAAGTGAAAGCCCGATGATTTTGATGTCGCGCGAGAATAAATGCCGAGCCAAAACCGTGGCCAAAGGGCGCACTTCCGCCACCGTCGAGGCCTCGTGGTCGAAGGAGACCATGACGACGGAGCCGGGAGAGATGGAATCCACAAGTGCCTTGAATTTCACCGCTTCGGGTGAAACCCGATCGGAAATGTTCAAGGGGTAAAGCAGGGGAAAAGTGACTGCAATGAAAACAGCCAGAAAGGCGAACGTCCGCGGCTTGAGCGTCATATCCGGCCGGAAGCCATCCCTCCTTCCTTGGACGGCAGATAGGTGTAATGAAAATGCACCGCCCTCCAGCCCATGGGGGTTGAGCGGTACAGTTCGGAGGCCTTGCCGGAGCGCTCGAACGGCTTGTCTCCCATCTTACCTTTTTCGATGAAATGGTAGGTCGCCAAGACCCAGCCCCCCTCCCAGGCGGTGAATTTTTCCTGCAATACGGAGCGCTCGTCCAAGGTTGCCTCGTCAAAAAAGTTTTCTAAGAGCGCGATGTAGTTCCGTTTGTTGTCAATCCGGTAGGGGGAATCCAGAAAGGCGGAGAAATCATCCGCCAACGCCGCCGAGATGACCTTCAACTCCTTGGCCCGGTAGGCGCCGGAAAGGGAGAAAACCAGCTTTTTGACGTCTTCCGTCTCCTTTTGGTGTTTCGGCCCCTTCTGTTTCAATAGCAGATAGGCCAGATAGCCGGAAAAACCGGCAAAAACGATGACAAGTATCCAGCTCATGTTTTCCTCCCGAAAAAGCCCCGTTCAATGCCTAAAATCACCCGCAGCGAAGTCGCCACGGAGCCCAGCCCGATGCCGATGAGAATTCCCCGCCGGGCCGCCACGCCCGGAACATCCAGAAGCGTCTGCGCCCAAGTGGGGAAATCAAAGTAGAGTTTTGTGCCGATGGGCACCCGCCCCAACATCACGATGGCCGCCGAAATAAGCAGCAGAAAAGCCGGCAGCGAACGGGCCCGGAAACCGCGAAAGGCGGCCGAGGCGACGAAAAAGGCGAGAAGCGAAAAAACGGTGGACTGCATCGGCACCTGCAGGTTGTTGAAAAGCCAGAAGAAGGCCGAATTTTCCCCCGTTCCCCAAATCGAGGCTACCGGCATGGCCAATAGTCCGATGATAGTGACCAAACTGTAAGCCCAGCCCGGACTCTGCCCGCTCACTTTTTTCAAATGCTGAAGCCCCAGTGCTATGACCCCAACTAAAAGGGATGACAGATAAATCACCTGCATCCAGTCCAGCACTTTTCGATAGGCCCCGTTGAAAACCGGAATGAAAAACTGGAAAATCATAAATAAGCCGAAACTTAGGGTTATCCAGAAAACCAACCGCCGGGTCATAGATGGGAGGCCAGATTAAAACCGGTGAACGTGACCAGAAACGCCCCAATCAGAAGCAAAAGAATGACTGCCGCTTTCAGCCAGTCCTGCGCCACGATGGAGCTTAACACCTCCTGGTCGCCGGAAAGGGAACCGCCGGCGGCAAAAAGCTCCTCTCCAATCAAAGTGTAGTCGCAGGCCACGAGAAAAAAGGCGAGCTGAATGGTGGAATCGGTGGCGGCGATTTGAATCGCCCCCTGGGCGAAACCGGTTTCCGCCAATATGAGCGATTCCCCTTCAAAAGTGCCGAAATACAAGGTCGCCGCCGGTTTGATCCGCTCCATCAAGCCGGAGGCGTGGGCCGTGTAGCCGAACTGGCTTTTGGTAACGAAAAAAACGTTTTCCGGCTTGTACGCCTCGGGGTGCCCGGCTTTGCTGGCCGCCTCCGCCGCGACTTCCTGCGCCACGGAAGCCACCACCGGGTCGTTGTTGGGATAAAAAAGGGGCGTGCCGTACTGCGCCGTTTTGTACGCCACCTCTCCGAGGACGGAGAGGGCCGCCAGAGTCGCCATCCGGTCGATTTCCCCCGTACCGGAAGTGAAAAAAACCGGTTTCCCCATCTCGGTTGCCCGGCCGATCGCCTCCTCGATGGCCAAAGCCCCGGGCAGGGTGCGGATTTTGAAGCTCTTTCCCCGCCGTTTCAAAAAAAAGACTCCCAACAGCGCGGCCGCCACGCAGAGAAAAGCGATAAAAACCGGAACTTTTTCGGCGGGCAACCAGATGAAGGTGTTCATCGGTTGGCCGTAAGCTATGGCGGCCAAAATTTTTGTCAAGAAAAAAGAGTGCACAAACGATGCGGGCGGCTTTCACATACAAGTTGACATTGGTAAAGAGCAAGATTTTATTCTGGTCGATGCGAAAAGCCGTCCTTCTCGCCTTGCTGCTGTTCTCCGCTTGTTCCAAAAAGGAAACCGGAAAACTGACCTGGTGGCAGTTCTGGACCGACCCGCAGACCAAGCCGCTGATAACCGAGCTGGTCGCCAAATTTGAGAATGAAAACCCCGGCATCAAAGTGGAAGTGACTGATTTGACCTGGGCTGACGGCCACGAGAAAATCACCGTCGCGTTTTCCGCCGGCCAGCCGCCCGACGTTCTGGAGCTCGGCTCGGACTGGATATACGAGTACGCTTCGAACAAGCTGCTTTTAGATTTGACCCCGAAGGCCGAAAGCTTGAAAAAGGATCTGCTTTTCTGGCAGCCGGCCACGCTCGATGAAAAAGTTTACGCCGTTCCCTGGATTTTGGGCGCACGTTTGATGTTTTATAATTTCGATTTGCTCAACAAAGCCGGATTTGCCGATGTGCCGGTGAAATGGGACGAATTGGATAAGCTGAATAAAAAGCTGGCCAAATTCAGACCGGAAATCTACGGTTTCGGCGCCAACGCCTCCGAACGTCACCGGCTCTACAAGAAATTCCTCCCCTTTTTGTGGAGCGCGGGTGGGGAAATCCTGTCTGAGGATGGCAAAACCTGCCTTTTGAATTCGCCGGAGGGGGTGCAGGCCTTGAAGTTTTACGTCGAGCTCTGTGAGCGCTCTCTTTTAGCTACGCAGGCCAATCTGGACGACGCTTTTTTGCAGGGAAAGCTGGCCTCCGTCATCTCCGGCGATTGGTTGTTGAAAAAGCTGAAGAACGCCCCACCCAAATTCGGCTACACAACAGCGTTGATGCCTTCTCCCGACGGCCAGTTGTACCGCCGCACCTCCTTTGCCGGCGGGGAATTTTTGGCCATCCCTGCCAAATCGAAGAAAAAAGATCTTGCCTGGCGCTTCGTGCAGTTTTTGGTTCGTCCGGATAATCAGGTGTACTTCTGCAAAAACGCCTTGATACCGACCCCTTCGTCGGTTGCCGCCCAGGCGGACACTTTCTTTCTTTCCGATGCCAACTACAAAACTTTTATCGAGCAGTTACAGTTGGCGCAGAGCTCCCCTCCCCATCCTCACTGGGTGGAAATCGAACAGGCGATTGAGGAGGCCGTCGAGCAGGCGATGTACAAAAAGAAGTCGGCCAAGGAGGCGCTGGATGACGCGGCGGCCAAAATTAACGCTCTTTTGAAAAGCTGATGGCCGGAAAAAATACCGGTTATCTGCTCCCCCTTCCCTGGACTTTAACCCTACTTCTAATCTGGATATTCCCTCTTGTCTGGTCGCTTGTCCTGGCCTTTGCCGACTACAATCTTCTTTCCGGCGAACTGAATTGGATTGGGCTGGAGAACTTTAGAAGGCTGTTAAGCGACCCGAGCTTTCAAAGAGCTCTCTGGAATACATTCCTTTTCGTAATTGGTACGCTCCCCTTTACCACCCTTTTCGCCCTGCTTCTGGCCTTGGCCTTGAACCGCCCGGTCTGGGGAAAAAATTTCTTCAAGGCCTCCTTTTTCATCCCAACCATCACGTCCCTCGTCGTCGTCGCCCTGATTTTCACCAAATTGTATTCCGAGGGGAGCTGGCTCTACCGCTTTCTCGGACAGTTTTTCAACCTCCCCTCCGGCGGATTTTTGCTTTCTGACAAAACGGCCCTCCCCTCGATTATGATAATGGATATCTGGGCGGCCATCGGCTACTACATATTGCTGTTTCTTGTCGCGTTGCAAAACGTGCCGCAGGAGCTCTACGAAGCGGCCAAAGTCGAAGGGGCCAACAGCTGGCAGACCTTTTGGGCGGTAACCTTCCCTTCCATCAAGCCGATGCTTTTCTTTATCGTTACCCTGAATACCATCAAGTCGTTTCAGGTCTTCACGGAGGTTTTCGTGATGACCAAAGGCGGCCCGCTGGGCTCGACGACAACGGCAGTCTATTTCATTTACGAGGAGGGGTTGCACCGTTTCAAGATGGGGTACGCCTCGGCGGCGGCCTATCTTTTGTTCGCCATTATCGCGCTGTTCTCTTATTTCCTGTTCAAGAGCTTTAAATCGGAATCGGAGGTTTTGGCTCCGGCGCAGACAAAAGCGTAATGCGGACTCCCCTCCTCCCGACCTTCCTGCTTTTGGCCGCGCTGGCAATCCTTTTTCTTTTCCCTTTTTTCTGGATGTTCTACGTCTCCCTTTCCCCCGGCTGGACGTTGAACAATTTCAAAGACGTGCTGGAGCAAAAGATGTTTTCACGGGCCTTCTTCAACTCCGTTTTCGTCACCGCCGTGATAACGCTCGGCAACCTATTCTTCGCTCTTCTGGCCGGGTACGGACTGGCCCGCTACCCGACGGTTTCCAATCGTTTTCTTTTCATATCGATTCTGGCTGTATTGGCTGTGCCGACCCACGTGGTCATAATCCCGCTTTTCTTGCTCGTCCGGAAGCTGGGTTGGTACGACACCTATTGGGCCTTGATTGTCCCGTTTCTGGTTTCTCCGCTCGGAATTCTGTTGTTGCGCCAATACATTCTTTCTTTGCCGGTGGAACTGGAGGAGGCCGCCCGCTTGGACGGCGCGGGGGAATTGCGCATCATTTTCTCGATTGTCGCGCCGCTCGCCAAACCGGCTTTGGCGGCCCTGGCCATTCAATCCTTTTGGGTGAACTGGAACAATTTTCTCTTTCCATTCCTATTCACCTCTTCGGAAAACCTGCGGGTCTTGCCGGTGGCCTTGGCGATGTACCAGAGCTATCAGGCCATCGACTGGCCGCATCTTTTCGCCGCTTCGGCTGTTGCTACCATTCCGGTTTTGGCCGTTTTTTTGGTTTTGCAGAAACAGATTATCGCCGGGTTGACGGCTGGAGCGTTGAAACAGTAAAGTTTCTCCCGCGAGGGTTTACTTCTTGGTGCTTAACCGCAGATAATCGGCAATCCCCTCGGCAATCGCAGAGGCCGCCTTTTTGTGAAACGCCTTGGAGCGGAGCATCTCCTCCTGCCGGGGAATCATCATAAAGGCGATTTCGCATAAAATGGCGGGATACTGCGGCGGGCGGATGACCACGAAGTTGCCGAAATAAAGCCCCAAATCCTTGAGCCCG
>DATLYY010000003.1 GCA_035574275.1 Verrucomicrobiia bacterium | reverse complement strand
ACGCCCCCGCAACCCCTCCAAAACTACTTTCGCTTTGGTCTTGCCATCAAAGACCCGCTTCCGCATCGCTGAATCCTCCTTGTGAATTCAGCCACAATCTACTCCATTCATCCTACCCTGTCACTAATGGGGAGCAGTATACCACCTTTCCAATTTACCTCTTCGCTAATGCCGGTTTCATCTTTTCCTGTAACGACTCGTTTTAATCGAGGTAAACAAAGGGTTTCTGCATGCTCTCCTATTTCAATGCCTATCCACTTGCGGTTTAATTTGTGAGTGACGGCAGCTGTTGTACCACTTCCGAGAAAGGAATCCAACACCCATTCTCCCGGTTTAGTGGAAAGTTCAATAATACGCTTGATTAGACGTTCGGGTTTGGGAGTCGAGAAGACTTGACCTTCGGTTTTGAATATCTCCTTAATTTCTCGTTTACCTTCCTGATTATCTCCTACCTCATCTCGTAGCCAAATAGTCATTGGGACTACGCCCTCATTAACTTCCGATAGAAATTTCTTTTGTCGGGGAACATTGTTGCCTGTTTTACCAAACCATATTCTATTATCTTTAAGTAATTCTTTGTATCTTTCTTTTGTTACAACCCAGCATCTACCTTTTGTTGGAAGTATTGTTCTTCCAGATGGAGTTTTGATTGGATAAACCTTTTCTGGAACAACCGGCCCGACAGAAAAGTCGCTGCTTGTCCAATCACCGCGTGGGTCATTATCTGGATTACTATATCTTTTACCTTGTTTCTCTGTGCGCGGAAGAGGGTTTAACTTGAATTGGTCATTTTTTTTCGCGTACCCCAAAATAAAATCGTGATTGTCAGAGAATCCTTTTCTGAGATTCACGGGGGCAAATGCTTTTTGCCAGATAATTGTACATAAGAAGTTTGACCGTCCGAATATTTCATCCATAATAACTTTTAAATGTGCCATCATATCGTCATCGATTTCTACAAAAATTGCCCCATCATCTTTAAGTAACTTCCAAAGAAGTTCTAACCTACACTTCATCATGGATAACCAAATGGTATGCTCCAGGCCATCATCGTAATGTTCAAAAGCTCCACCAGTATTGAACGGAGGATCTATGTAGATACATTTAATTTGTCCAGCAAAATGACGCTCCAATGCCTTCAAAGCAAGAAGGTTATCCCCTTTTATGAGAAGGTTGTCGCTTTGTTCATAGAGGTTATCGAGGTTATCGGGGTTTACCTTTCCAATTTTTTCCAGTTGGACCAAAAGCCGGGATTCCAAGTCGGCTTTTGTGCCCCAAACGGGTTTACCGTTTTCCTCTAAGCGCAGAAGGACTTTTTCCTTATTGGGCCAAACGAGTTCAAGGCGCTTGCTCATAGGTTTGGTTGCCTAATAAACGAAGTTTGACGGAATTGGTAAAGGGCAAAGAAGGCGGACACAAGATTCGCCCCTACAAATGCAAAGGCAAAAACGGGCAGGCACGGAGGCCAGCCCCTACGAAGGCAACCCCCTATAGTCCCCCTTAAGACAGAAAGACGGGCAGACACAAGGCCCGCCCCTACAAATACATTACAATTTTACAATATTCTTGAACTTCTTGGAGAGATTGCCCATGGCGTTGCGGGAAAGAATCACCCCCTCCGGCGCGGTGCGCCTCGTCCCCCTTAAATACAGGGGGACAGAAAGGCACGTCACGCCGTGCCTCTACGGAAACGAAAGACAAGGACGGGCGGGTTGGGTCGCCTTTGTCGACCTGAAATACCCGCCCCTACAGGGGCGAAAGACAAAAGCGGGTGGTTTTCGGATGTTGACTTTGTGAAAAAAATAGCGTATTATCGATGCCGAACGGGATGGCTGATATACTAACCCTTAGTGAAACCAGTCGCCCCCGTCCGGAGGGACAGTGGAAGGCCAAACTTTCCAAGGCGTTCTACGAAAAACCGACTCTGGTGGTGGCCAAGGAACTATTGGGAAAATACCTGGTCGTCCGGCACCCCAACCGCATCCTTTCAGGCAAAATCGTTGAGACCGAAGCGTATGTGGGAGAGGATGATCCCGCCTGCCACGCGGCCGTGGGGCTTACCGACCGCAACCATATAATGTACGGGCCGGGGGGGTTCGCCTACGTCTATTTCATCTACGGAATGTATCACTGTTTGAACTTTGTCACCGAACAGGAGGGGTTCCCGGCGGCGGTTTTAATCCGCGGCGTGGAACCGGTCGAAGGTATCGAGGAAATGAAACGGAGGCGGGATAGCCGCTCGGTTTCCGGTCTGGCCAACGGCCCGGGAAAAATCTGCCAGGCGTTCGGCATCGACAAAAGCTTTTACGGCTTGGAGTTGACCGGTACCCGCATCTGGGTGGAGGACCGCGGGGAGAAGCGCCCGGCCATCACCCAGTCGGCCCGCATCGGGATAGCGGCCGGGAAGGAAAAACCCTGGCGGTTCTACGTCCCCAAAAGCCCCGGCGTTTCCAAAGACGGCAAGAAAAGGTAGCCCTACGAGTCCCAAAGTTTCCCACAGAAGCCGCACGGCGGCTTCCTCCGGCAACGCAAAGCCGGCGAACAACCACAAGCGGCTGAAAAGCGACGATCTGCACATCAGTTCCTTCAAGAACATGATGACGCAGTTCGACGAGGCGGCACGAAGGCTTTCCATCGACCCGCGCTACGTCGATTTAATCAAACTGCCGCGGCGTTCCGTCATCGTGCAACTCCCCGTGCAGATGGACAACGGGACGTTCAAGATGTTCACCGGCTACCGGGTTCAGCATTCGATTATGCGGGGCCCGGCCAAGGGGGGGATCCGGTTCCACCCGGACGTCACCCTGGACGAAGTGCAGGCCCTGGCGGCCTGGATGACCTGGAAATGCGCGGTGGTCGGCATTCCCTTCGGCGGGGCCAAGGGGGGGGTGGCGTGCGACCCGGAAAAGATGTCGCGCGGGGAGCTGGAGCGGCTGACGCGGCGCTACACGGCGGATTTGATGGATGAAATCGGACCGGAGAAGGACGTTCCGGCGCCGGACGTGAACACCGACTCGCAGACGATGGCCTGGATTATGGACACCTACAGCATGCATATGCGCCACACCGTCACCTCCGTGGTCACCGGCAAGCCGATTGAGCTGGGGGGTTCGCGGGGACGGCGGGAAGCCACGGGTCGCGGGGTTCTGTTCTGCGTTCAGGAAGCGGCCAAGCATTTGAAGCTTTCTTCGCGCGGGGCCAAGGTGGTGGTGCAGGGGTTCGGCAACGTCGGCTCGGTGGCCGCCGATTTGCTGGCGAAGGAGGGCTCGAAAATCATCGCCGTGACCGACGTGCACGGCGGGGTGTATAATCCGGCGGGACTGGACATGCCGAAGCTTTTGGACTACGTAAGAAAATCCCCCAACAAGACGGTGGCGCGCTTTCCCGGGAGCCGCCCCATCACCAACGAGGAACTGCTCAAACTGGAGTGTGACGTTTTGATTCCGGCGGCCTTGGAGAATCAAATCACCGAGGAGAACGCCCACGAAATCCGCTGCAAGATACTGGCGGAGGGGGCCAACGGGCCGACCACGCCGGCGGCGGACATCATTCTGGACAAGCGGGGGGTTTTCATCATCCCGGACATCCTCTGCAACGCGGGGGGGGTCACCGTCTCCTACTTTGAATGGGTGCAGGACCGGATGGGGTATTTTTGGGAGGAGAACGAGGTGAACGCCCGGCTGGATTTGATCATGCGGCGCTCGTTCGCCGAGGTTTTGAAATTGTCGCTGGAGCATAAAGTGAACATGCGCATCGCCGCCTTCATGCTTTCCATCAAACGGGTCTGGGATGCGATGGTGATGCGCGGCATCTACGCCTAAGGCCTCCCATGGAGCTGGGAGTCCGTGATTACATTCTTCTTGCTCCAGCCCTAATCTTCGCTTTAACCTTTCACGAATACGCCCACGCCTGGATGGCCAACCGGCTGGGGGATCCCACCGCGAAATATCTGGGGCGGCTCTCCTTCAACCCGCTCGTCCACTTGGACATCTACGGGCTTTTGGTTCTGGTGATGTCCGGCTTCCGCTTCGGCTGGGCCAAGCCGGTGCCGTTCGACCCGCGCAATTTGCGGCATTTAAAGCGGGATATTCCTCTCATCGCCGTCGCCGGACCGACGATTAACGTCATCATCGCCATCTGCTCGTTCGCCGCCTTGCGCGTGGCGGGGGCCGCGGCGCCAGGAAATTTTCAGGAGGGAATTTTTCAGCTTTTGACCTATTTCATTTACATCAATCTGTCGCTGGCGTTTTTCAATTTGATTCCGGTGCCCCCTTTGGACGGCTCCAAAATCCTGTACGGTTTTCTCCCCCCGTCCAAGGATTACATCTACCACAATCTGGAGCGGATGGGGCCGATTCTGCTTTTGGGGCTGATACTTCTGAACGCCTTCACGCCGTTTAAAATCATCAGTTTTCTGGTCGGCCCGCTGGTGGAATTCACCGTCCGGTTTTTAGGTGCCATCTTTTTTTAAGCTTTTGCCGGCGGCGGGGCTTCTTGTTTGCTCCTGCGCGGCGGGGCTGGACCGCGCTTCGCTCGAGAAAAAAGTTTTTTCTTCCAACAAAAAATGGAAAAAGGAGATTCAGTCGGCCAAAAACGCCGCCTATTTGGTGCGCTTTGCCGCCCGTGGGCCGAAGGGGAAGGGCTCCGGCAGTTTGGAAGTGTACTGGCTGGCCGGGGATACCGTGATTCTCTTCAGTCCGGGGCTTTTTGGCAAGGGCTCGCTTCGCGGGCGATGGGTTTTGGGGGAGAGTTTTTTGGTTTATTTTCCCCGCGAGAAGAGCTACTACAAAGGGAGCTGGGAAGATTTTCTTCTGGGTATAAAAAGCCAAACTTTGGACGTGGACAGTCTGATTTTCGGAATCCTGTCGCGGCGGGCTTTCTTGGCCAGAACCGATTCGCTTGTTCCGGAGTGGAAGGAAGGGAATTGGGTTTGTGGCGACCGCTTGGGAAGCTGGGAAAGGGAGTTTATATTCAACCGGCGCGGGTGGCTTTCGGGCATGAACTGGAAACACGGGCTGCTTTCGGTCCGGGCGGAAGCGGAGATGAGCCACAAACCCCCGGAGATACCCTTGGTGCGGCGGCTGGAGTGGGAGTACTTTATGCAGGAGGCCAAAGCCAAGTTTGAGGTGGAGCGCATGGTCGTCAACGCCGAAATCCCGGCTTCCAAGAAAAATTTCAAAATCCCCGGCGACGCCATCCAACTGGAGAAAATAGAGATAAATGAAGAGCGTTGAACGGGCACTGAAGAATTTGGGGCTGGGGTTTTTCCGGTTGTTTTTCGGAAGCGAAAAACTCGCTTCCATTCCGGAACGGCTGAAAAACCCGAAACGGATTTTGGTTGTGCGGGCGGATGCGCGACTGGGAAATCTGGTTTTCTCACTGCCGTTCGTTTCGGCTTTAGGGCGGAAATTTCCGCAAGCGGAGATTAGCTTTTTGGTTTCGGCGCAGTTTGCGGAGCTTTTGAAAAACGAAAGCGGATATGAAGTGTTGTCTTTCAACAAGAGGAAAGCACGAAATCCGCTCTATGTTTTGGATTTGATGAGCCGGCTTTCGGCCAAAAAGTTCGATTGGTGTTTTGACCTATCCAGCCCGCAGTCCCCCTCATTCACCAACAGTTTTCTATGCGGGCTTGCGCGCACACCGGTGCGCATTGCCTACCGGAGCAGATATGCAGAGTCGTTTGATAATCTGCTTTTCGAGCCGGAGAGGGATTCCGCCTTGTGGGAGCAATTCTTAAAACTTTTGGAAAAGGTTTCTCCGGGTAAGGCGGAATTCGGGAGGGTGTTGAATCTGACCGCCGAAGAAAGAAAAAAGGCCGAGGAGTTTTACGGCCAGAGCACTTCTCCTAAAGTCGGTGTTTTTCTTGGCGGACGGGGGGGGAAAAAGTGGGAAGCCGAAAAGTGGTTGGATGTCGCGGAAAAATTGACCGGTTGGGGCTGTTCGATTTATTTGTTTTACGGGCCGGATGGAAAGGAGATGAGCAGTACCGGCGTTCCGGGGATTACACCGGTGACTCCCAGGCCGATACGGGAGTTTTCCGCCTTGCTTTCCGGATTGAATTTGTTCGCATCCGTTGACTCCGGGCCTTTGCATCTCGCTTCGGCATTAAACGTAGCGGTTCTGGGGGTTTACTTTAGCTCCGACCCGGTGCGGTTTCTCCCGATGGGGGAGCGAAAAAGCATTCTTGTTGAGACCAAAGCGGCCTTAAGCCCGGAGCGGGTGGCGGAAGCGGCGATGGAGATGCTGGAAGAAAAGCCGGCCCGGCGGGCGGCCGTTGGCGCGCGGGGGAAATGAAACTCTACTTGCGGCTTTGGCCTCACCTGCGGCCGTTTTTCAAGCCGCTTTTCCTTTCAATGTTTTTCACCGTTCTCTTCGCCTTCTTTTCGGCCGGGCTGGTCTGGCTTTTGGGGCCCTTGGTAAAGACGCTTTTCGTTTCCGGCGGTACTCTCCCCTCGCTGGAACCATCCGTTCCCGAAGTAGCCGGGACCATGGGGCAGCTTAAAAACTGGAACGAGCAGTTGAAATACACGTTGGAACACCAACTCCTGGCCGGGAGCAAGACGCGCGCTTTGGGAATCATCTGCCTATTGGTCGTTGTTTTCGCCTTTTTTAAAAATCTTTTTTATTACCTGCAGGGGTATCTGCTCGCCCGCGTACAGCAGGGGGTGGTACGGAATCTGCGCAACGAGCTTTTCGCCCATTACCAGGCGTTATCACTATCCTTTTTCTTCCGCTCCAAAACGGGGCATTTGATTTCGCGGGTGACCAACGACGTGGCGCTTTTGTCCGACACGTTGGACGTCTGCTTTTCGCGGCTCGTCAAGGAACCGCTTTTGGTCGTTTTCTTTCTCGTTTTTCTTTTCACCATTTCCGTCAAGCTTACGCTCTTGGGGATGGTTTTGATTCCGCTTTCGGCACTTCTGGTAAAAAAGCTGGGGGAATACCTCAAGCGCTACGCAGAGCGGACGCAGGAGCGGATGGGGGAGATGAGCTCGGCCTTGCAGGAAACCGTGGGCGGGGCGCGGGTGGTGAAAGCATTCGGCACGGAGCGTTTCGAGACCAACCGGTTTTTGAGCATTTCCGAGCGGTATTTCCGGGCGATGCTCAAGCTGGCGCGGGTGCGCTTTTTGGCCCATCCGGCCAGCGAAATGCTGGGGATCGGTGTCATCGTTTTGGTCCTCTGGGTTGGGGGGAGCGACGTTTTGTCCGGCCGGGGACTGGCGCCGGAGGATTTTGCCCTCTATTTATTTTCCCTTTTTTCCCTGATTGCGCCGGTGAAAAGTCTGGGAATCGTGCAGGGGAAGCTGAAAGAGGGGGAGGCGGCCCTGGGGCGGGTTTTTGAAATTCTGGACACCACTCCCTTGATAAAGGAGGATCCTCATCCGGTCGGCAAAAAGACCGTCGAGCAAGGAATTGAGTTCGAGCGGGTGCGCTTTTCCTACGTACCGGAAAAGGAAGTGCTGCACGATATCTCGCTTAAAATCCCGGCCAAGAAGCTGGTTGCGCTGGTCGGTCCCTCCGGCGCAGGAAAATCCACCTTTCTTGATTTGCTGGCCCGTTTTCACGACCCGGAAGGCGGACGAATAATGCTCGACGGCGTTGATTTGAAAAAAATCCGGCTGGCCGACTTGCGCGCCCTTTTCGGCATCGTCCCGCAGGAGGTGATTTTGTTCAACGAAAGTGCGCGCTACAACATCGCCTACGGGCTGGAAAACGTTCCGCTTGGCGCCATCCAGGAAGCGGCCCGGCTGGCGAACGCGGCGGACTTCATTGAGAAAATGCCGGAGGGGTACGACACGTTGGTCGGCGACCGGGGAATGCGGCTTTCCGGCGGGGAGCGGCAGCGGATGGCTTTGGCGCGGGTTATTTTGCGCAATCCACCGGTTTTGATCTTGGACGAGGCGACCAGCTCGCTGGATTCCGAATCGGAACGGCTCGTGCAGGAGGCGCTCGCTCAAATCCTGCCGGGACGGACGACTTTCGTCATCGCCCACCGGCTTTCCACCGTGCAGCAGGCGGATTTGATTTTGGTGATGGAGGGGGGGCGGGTAGTGGAGATGGGACGGCATGAAGAATTATTGGCGCAAAACGGGGTATACCGGCGGCTTTTTGAGGCCCAGTACTTCAGTGCGCTCAAAGAAGTGGGGGTGTAATGGAGCCGGTGATGGTTGAACCGGAGGAGAAGCGGGAGGCGGCCGAAAGTGCGCCGCGGCGGTTTCACCTCATCAACACCATCAAATTTTGGGGGGGCGGGGAGCGTTTCACCTTTGATTTGGCCTCTGGCCTGCGGGAAAGAGGTTATGACGTGCGGGTGTACGGGCGGCCGGGGAAGGAGCTTTTACGGCGGGCGGAAGCGGCGGGGATGGCCAGCGTTCCGTTCCATGCAAACTTTGACTACGACCCCCTGCCGCTTTTGAAATTGTTTCCCCGCACCGGACGGGACGTTTTTTTGGCAATGGCACCGCGGGATTTGAAGCTGCTCCGGCTCATGACCCTTTTACGGACGGACTCGAAACTTTTCTGGTATCTCGGCGTTTGCTATCCGGAGAACAACCGGGAGTACCGCTGGCTTTTGAAAAACGGGAAAATCCGGCTCGTGGCGGTTTCGGAATTCATCAAAACGGAGGTTCTTTCGCGCGTGCCGCAGGTTGCGGACCGGATTTCGGTCCTGCCCGCGGGGGTTGAAATTCCTGAAGCCGATACTGCTTCGGCGCGCCGAACGCTGGCGGAACGGTACAAAATTCCTCCCGACAAGCTTTTTTTGGGGATTTTTTCCCGATTGGTGGAAGGGAAAGGGCATTTGCTGCTTTTCTGCGCGCTTGAGCAAGCCCGGAAGTCCGGCTCGGGTTTCCATCTTTGGGTGGTCGGCAAGGGGGATAAAAGCGAACTTTTCGAAAAGGAGGCCCGCGAGCGGGGCTTGGCGGACCACGTCACCTTCACCGGTTTCCAAACGGACGTGACTTCTTTTATGGCCGGGGTGGATGTTGTTTGTCTCCCCTCGGAAAAGGAGCCGTTCGGCTACGTGGTTCTGGAGGGGATGGCCCTGGGCAAGCCGGTACTGGCCTCCGCCTCCGGCGGGCCCTTGGAGATTTTGACGGACGGGGAGGACGGGATTCTGCTTCCGTCCGATAATCCAGAAGCTTGGGAATCGGCCATCGTCGCGCTGGCTCAAGACGTTAATAGAAGGGAACGGCTGGGGGGCGCGGCGAGGCGGACGGTGAAAGAGCGATTTTCGCAAGAGCGCATGATTACAGGGTTTTTGGAAATCGTGAATGCGGATTCTACAGTCGGTCGCGCTTGAGGGGCGGAGCGCCGGCAGCGAATACGCGCTGGGATACAGCCGGGCTTTGCAGGACCGGGGACACGCGGTTTCCTTTTTGACCGTCCCGGAAAGCCGGACGCATCGGCGAGCGCAGGAGTTGGGATTGCAAGCGGTGGAGGGGATTGACTTATCGGAAAGAAAACTTGCGTTTCTGCGGAACTTGTCCAGGTTAAAGGGAGTGCTTGAAAAATTCCAACCGGAAGTTGTGCTGGCACATTGGGGGCCGGACCACACGGCGTGGGGATGGGCGTTGCGCAAGGCAAACATTCCATTGGTGCGGGTGCGCTCGCATTCACCTTTGATTCCCAACCGGCATTTTGCGGCGCGCTGGCTGGTCAAACGGACGGCGCTCTTCATCGTGGGGAACGGCGTGCAGCGGAAACAGTACGTCGAGGAGCTGAGCGTGCCGGAAGCAAGGGTGGTGCAGATCCCATTCGGGATAAAAACGGCGGATTATCCTGTTTCGCCGGCCGCTTCGACAGCCGGACGGGCCCTGCGGATTTTGCAGTTGGGGCGGTTTTCGCCGGTGAAGGGGCATCGGTTTTTGTTTCAAGCATTGGGAAAGCTGAAACCGGAAATCAAAACCCCGTTCCGGCTGACCGTGGCGGGGTTCGAAGCGGAGCTGAAAGCATCCGACTTGCAGAAGTGGAAGGAGGAATCGGGGCTGGGGGAGGAGATTGAGATTCTTTCCGATGCGCCGGATATTCGAGGTTTGATCGCGGCTTGCGATTTCGGGGTGGTGGCTTCCACCGGTTCGGAGGCCGCGGCGCGGGTGGCGCTCGAATTTATGGCGACCGGAAAACCGGTTCTGGCTTCGCGCGTGGGGATTCTGCCGGAACTTGTGGACGAGCAATGCGGCTGGCTTTTTGAGCCGGGTGATTTTGAAAGTTTTGCCTCCGCCTTCAAGCGGGCGCTCGCGCAGGCAAACCGTTACCCAGAGATGGGGAAGGGGGCGCGGGGCAAGGTGGAGGCGGATTTTGATTTGGAAAAGCTGACCGGCAAAATGGAGTCGGTTTTGCAAAAGCTGGTGAAGAATGCCTAAGATTTCAGCGGTCATCCTGACCAAAAACGAGGAACGGAATCTGCCGCGGTGTTTGGGGGCTGTCCGCTGGGCGAATGAGATTCTGATTTTGGATTCGGGGAGCACGGACGGGACGGTGGAAATTGCCAAAAAATTCGGAGCGAAGGTTTTTCAACTGCCGTGGGAGGGGTTTGGAAAACAGAAGCAGAAGGGGGTGGAGCTGGCAACCGGGGAGTGGGTTTTGTCCATCGATGCGGATGAAGTTGTCACCCCGGAGCTTAAAGAGGAAATCGCGTTACGATTGACCACCGACAACGGCACGGCGGGGTACTTTTTCAAGCGGAAGGCGTTTTTTCTGGACCGGTTCGTTACGCACGGGGGGTGGTATCCGGACTGGGTTTTGCGGCTGTTCAAAAAGGATAAAGGAAAGTTCACCCCGGCGCCGGTGCACGAGTCGGTCATCCTGGACGGGCCTTCCGCCCGGCTCGAAGCGGATTTGCTGCATTACACCGACCCGGATTTTTCGCATTATCTGGCGAAGCTGAACCGCTACACGGATCTTTCGGCGCGGGAGCTTTTTGAGCGGGGGGAGCGGGGGTCGCTCTTCAAAATTCTGGCCAACCCGGCGGCGAAGTTTTTTTCGCAGTATCTTTTGAAGGCGGGATTTCTGGACGGGCGGGCGGGGTTCATTCTGGCCGGGGCCTCGGCCTTTCACGTTTTTTCCAAATATGTGAAGCTGTGGGAATTGTCGCGGGGTAGGAGCGGTTCACGAACCGCCCCTACAAAGTAATATGGAAATAAAAAAGATTCTGGCGGTGCGGGATGACCGGATGGGGGATTTTATCCTTACGCTTCCGGCCATCTCCGCGTTGCAGGAGGCGTTTTCCTCCGCGCGGCTCACGGTGGCCGTCTCTCCCAGCGTTTATCCTCTTGCAGTGCGGCTTTTGCCGGGGAAAAACGTTTTCAGCCATACTGGAGCGTTTTCCCAATTCTATTCCTTCCTGAAGAACGAGGGATTTGATTTGGCCGTTTTTTTTCGCCCGCGGCCGGGGACGGCAGTCGCCGCCTTTTTGGCCGGGGTGCCGAAGCGCCTGGGGACGGGGTACCGGGGGTACGGTTTTCTTTACAACCTCAAACACTACGAGCACCGGCATAAGGCGGAAAAGCAGGAAGCGGAGTATTCACTTGGGCTTTTGAAGCCGCTGGGCATCGAGAAAAATCTGCATTTCGAGACCGTCGGCATTGATGCAAAAGAGGCGGAGGCGGTCTGGAGAAAATTCGGGCTGGATTTAACTAAAAACTGGGTTGCCGTTCATCCCGGTTCGGGGGGGTCGTCGCCAAACTGGCCGAAGAAAAATTATGTTGAGCTGGCCAGGAAATTATCCGAGGACGGGTTTTCGGTTTTGTGGACGGGTTCGGTTCCAGAATTACAAGGTGTAGACGAGCTTGGTATATCGCTGGCTGGAAAAACGGAAATTTGGGATTTGGCCTGTTTGTATTCCCGCTGCAAATTGGTTATCGCTCCCTCCACAGGCCCCTTGCATCTGGCGTCACTCGTTGGCACGCCGGTTGTCGGAATCTACAGCCCCGTGCGGGTCAATTCACCGCGGCGCTGGGGGCCGCTCGGGCCAAAGGCCAAAACGCTTGTTCCTCCGCTGGAGGAATGCAACTGCAAAGCCAGAGCATGCCGCCGGGGAAATTGTATGGAGCTTCTCCAATTAGGTGATGTTTTTCAGGCAGCTTTGGCCGAGCTTTCTAAAACTGCAACCCCTGTTTCCCATCCACAAACCACCCCCCAAGGTTGACACCCTTCGGGGCGGGTAATAGATTGAATTTGAGCGGCCGCCGGTATTACCGCCGCGCAAACTGCCGAAGCTAATTCTATGAATCTGGCCGAATTCATCATCAAAGTCGAGTCCTTCAACGCCAACATCGACATCCCGCTGGTGCGGCGGGCGTACGAATTCTGCGACCGGGCGCACGCCGGGCAGAAGCGGGAGTCAGGCGACCCGTTCATCGAACACTGCCTGGAAGTGGCGTTCGTTCTGGCGGAACTGCACATGGACTCCGCCACCATCGCCGCAGGGCTTCTGCACGACGTTCTGGAAGACACGCCTGTGACCAAGGAGCAAATCAAGCAGGACTTCGGCGAGGATATCGCCGAGCTGGTGGATGGCGTCACCAAGCTGGGAGAATTCAAATTCCAGAGCGTGGAAGAGGAGCAGGTGGAGTATTTCCGCAAGCTGCTTCTATCGATGGCCAAGGACATCCGGGTGATTGTCATCAAGCTGGCCGACCGCTTGCACAATATGCGGACTTTGGAGCATCTCCCCAAGGATAGAATCGCACGCATCGCCACCGAAACGCGGGACGTGTACGCCCCTTTGGCGCACCGGTTCGGCATCGGGAAACTCAAATGGGAACTGGAGGACTGGGCGTTCAAATACCTAAATCCGGAGGCGTACCGGGAGCTTTCCGAAAAGGTTCAGGCCCGGCGGGAGGAACGGGAGGCGTACCTCCAATCCGTCATCGACCCGATTTCCGCGCAACTGGAAAAGGCGGGAATCAAGGCGGAAATCAAGGGGCGGGCGAAGCATTTCGACTCGATTTTCCGGAAGATGCAGCTGCGCAAAAAACCGTTCGAGGAGATTTACGATTTGTTCGCCATCCGGGTCATCGTGGAAACCGTCCGGGACTGCTACCATGCGCTGGGGCTCGTGCACCAGCTCTGGACGCCGATACGGGAAAGCTTTGACGACTACATTGCGCTGCCGAAATCGAACGGCTACCAGTCCCTGCACACCACCGTGATCGGCCCCTTGAACCGGCCGGTGGAGATTCAAATCCGCACCTTTGAGATGCACCGGCTGGCGGAGTTCGGCATCGCCGCCCACTGGCTCTACAAGGAGGGGAAAAAGACGGCGGACGAGGGGGACAAGCACGTGGCGTGGCTTAGGGAAATCATCGAATGGCAGAAGGACATGGCCTCACCCACGGAATTTCTGGAATATCTGAAGCTGGATTTGTATGCCGACGAGGTATTCGTTTTCACCCCCAAAGGGGAACTGCGGGAACTTCCCAGGGGGGCCACGCCGCTCGATTTTGCCTATGCCATCCACACGGACGTGGGAAACCGCTGCACGGGGGCGCGCATCAACGGGGTGATGCGGCCGCTTTCGACGCCCCTGCAGTCCGGCGACGAGGTGGAAGTCATCACCTCCCCGCACCAGACCCCCACCCAGGACTGGCTGAAAATCGTGCATACCTCCCGCGCCCGCTCGAAAATCCGCCACTATCTCAAAATGAAGGGATACGAGCAGGCGGTTGCGCTGGGGAAGGAGATGCTGGAGCGGGAGGCAAAAAAACTCCGGCTCAAACCGACCGATGCGGAGATTTTGGATTTGGCGATGTCTTTTTCCTACACCTCGGCAGAGGGGCTTTTTGCCGCCTTGGGGGATGGGACTTTATCCCTGCTCACCGTCATCCACAAACTGGTCCCGGAGAGGAAACCGGAAACGGATTTGTCCCTTTTCCGAAAAATCATCGAAAAGGCGAAAGGGGAACCGAAGGGGGTAAGCATCAGCGGGAGTTTTTCCGGCGGGGATTTGATGTATCGCCTCGCGCGCTGCTGCCAGCCGATTCCGGGGGAACCGATTGTCGGCTTCATCACCCGCGGGCGGGGGATTTCCATCCACCGGCGGGACTGCCCGAATGCGGCGGGGCTTCTCTCCGACGGGGACCGGACGCTGAAGGTGGACTGGAACGTGGAAGGGACACAGGCGTTCGTGGTGCGGCTCAAATTGATTGTCGAGGAGCGGAAAAACATTCTGCGCGACGTGGCGGACGCCGTGGCCAAGGCGGATTCCAACCTCCGCTCGGTAGGGCTGGAGAGTATAGGACGGGCGACGCCGGGGCATTTGATCGTCGAGGTGAAAAACGTCGCCCATTTGGCGCGGGTCATAAAAGAGCTGAAGAAAGTGAAAGGGGTGGTGGAAGTGGAGCGGGTGAGCGAGCAGGAAGGGGAGGGGTAGATAGTTCTTTCATATTCCCCGGAGCAGGGGCTCCGGGCTACCCCTAAAGAAGCGATTTATGCAGAGGATTTCATCGGTGCAGGCGGGTTTTGAACATGTTAGTGTTTTGGGAAAACCTTCAGAAGTACCGGCGGGAATTTTTGTTTCCAAAAAGCCGGTGGAAAGCAAGGGCGAGTTTTTGAGAACGGCTTGGGCGCAGGCGGGATTTGAGCCGAAAATGCCGGTCTATCTGAAACAGGTGCATTCCGGGACGGTTGTCCGATTCCTGAACGGCGAACGCCCGATGCAAGTTCCAACCGGGGATGCGGCCATCACCGATTCAAAGGATTTATTTCTCGTCATTCAAGTGGCGGATTGTTTACCTGTTTTGTTCTTTGACCCGGCCAGAAAATTGATTGCCGGGGCGCATGCCGGATGGAAGGGAAGTTTGCTTGGAATCGTGCCGGAAGTTGTACGCCAAGTGGTGCTGTTCGGTTCACGGGTCGAAAACCTTCGCATCTGGCTTGGGCCCTCGATTCATTCCTGCTGTTATGAAGTGGACGTGGAGCGCTCGGCTATGTTTCCGCGCAGTCCGGATTCCCCGCGCCACATTGACCTGTTGGCCTTCAACCGGCAACTGCTAAGAGAAGCCGGCGTCCGCGCGGAAAATATTTTTGAGGATGAGCGCTGCACGGCCTGTTCGGCGGAAAAATTTCCCTCCTATCGCCGGGACGGCAAAAAGGCGGGGCGGATTTTTGCCTGCCTCGCTTTGAAATAAGGAACCGCCCCGACATTTTGCCGGTATAAAGAAAGCAAACAGGAGTTGGTCTTTTCCCTGACGGGCAGGCCATCTTCGGAAGAGGAGGTTTCATGTTTCGCAACCTGCTTTTGGGCATCGGAGCGGCCGGATTGTTATCCGTTCCCGCCTGGGGGCTTACGGGAGGAGGGTTCGGCGTCCGGGGAGGGCTGGTCTCGAATTTTCAGACCGGCGGCAATCCGACCGGGGCGCAGTTCCCCAAGAAGATGAACATGGTGGGGGTGCATTCCAACTTTGCCTCCGCCTCGCTTTTGATGCTGGAGGCCTCGCTGGAGTACAACTGGAAAGAGGAGAACCAAAGCGACCCGATTTTCGGCTCCTATAAAATGAAAATCAACGATTACTCGGCCAACGCCTTTGCCAAGCTGCGGCTGCCGACCGGGAGCTTAAAGCCGTACGGCGGGGGAGGCATCGGCCTGCACCGGCTGGCGTACTCCGTCTCCAATGCCTCCGGCGTGGTTTTGATTCCGGAGGATGAGACCAAGCCGGCCTACCATGCGATGGCGGGAATGGCCTTTGCCCCGCTGGCGGTTCCTTTGGAAATATTCGGCGAGTACCGCTGGACCTGGGTGATCACGGAAGACAAGAAAACGGAATTTCCTACATTTCTGGCGGGGGTGACGCTGAGGCTTTAATCGATACATTCCTAAAGGGGCCGGACGCTCGTCCGGCCTCTTTTTTTATCCCGTTCTTCCGGTTAAGGAACTATGGGATGTTTCCGATACTATTGTTGGTAAGGATGCAAAGCACATTTCCAACAAAGGAGAGGATATGATTCGCAAAACAGTTCTGATGCTGGCCGTTTTCTTTTTGCTTTCCGCTCCGGCCTGGGCTCTTTTGGGGGCCGGGTTCGGAGTGCGCGGGGGGCTTATTTCCAATTACCAAATCGGCGGGACGCCGGCGGGGGTTCCCGTGCCGAAGAAGCTGACGATGATCGGCGTGCACACCGCCTTTTCGCGGATTCCGGCGTTCGTTCTCGAGGGTTCCCTGGAATACAACTGGAAGCAGGAGGCGTACAACGACCCGACGTACGGCAGCTACAAACTGCGAATCAACGATTTTTCCGCCAACGCCTTTGCCAAGGTGCGTATGCCGATGTCCACGGTGAAACCGTATTTTGGCGGCGGGCTGGGACTGCACAAGCTGGTTTATTCGGTTTCCAACGCCTCCGGCACGGTGCCAATTCCGGACGACGCCACCAAGCCGGCGTATCACGCCATGCTGGGGCTTGCCGTCTCGCCGCCGATGATGCCGTTTGAGGTTTTCGGCGAATACCGCTGGACCTGGATTTCGACGCCGGACAAAACGACCAAGTTTCCGACCCTTCTGGCCGGATTGACCTTCAAGATGTAAGGGATTCGGCTTTGGGCCGACTCCAATTTCCGGATCCGGCCCAAAAAATTCCTTGACAAACAGCGATTCACGTGGTATCGTTACAACGGCGTAAGGAAGTTGATTTTGGAGGAAACAGATTAGGAAAGAAGACCCCGCAACGGGGAGTGGCACTTCCCGCAGGCGGGATTTTGCTTTTTAGGGAAACCAAAAGGGCCGGCATCTCGCAGCAAATCCTCGTTGACAATCCAATCAAAACGCCCGGGAGACGCAGGCATTTTACGTAAAACGGAAGAAAGGTGGTGAATTTTTTGGCACAGGGTACGGTTAAATGGTTCAACGACGCGAAGGGGTTCGGCTTCATCCGCATGGATGACGGCAAGGAGGTCTTCGTGCACTACACGGCCATTGTGGACAAGGGGTTCAAATCCCTGAAGGAAGGGGATGCCGTCCGCTTTGACGTGGTGGAAGGCCCCAAGGGACCGCAGGCCGCCAACGTGGTGAAAGCGTAAACAGCCCTGTCCTTCTTCAGAAGGGCGGGTTACGGAAACAATGAAACAGCAGGCGAGGTGATTACTTTGGCACAGGGCAGTGTTAAATGGTTCAACGACGCAAAGGGATACGGATTCATCCGGATGGAGGACGGCAAGGAGGTTTTCGTCCACTATTCCGCACTTAGCGGAGACGGCTTCAAGTCGCTCAAGGAGGGGGACTCCGTCCGTTTTGACGTGGTGGAAGGCCCCAAGGGGCCGCAGGCCGCCAACGTGGTAAAAGCTTAACTTTCAAACGGCCACGGCCGTTTGAATCTGGCAATTGCGCCAAAATGGGTGTTTGTATCGACAAACAAAAGCGAAACACCCAGCAACAACGGAACAGAACAAGGTGGTGATTTTTCTGGCAACAGGCACCGTTAAATGGTTTAACGACGCAAAAGGGTACGGTTTTCTCCGTTCGGAGGATGGAACCGAAGTTTTTGTGCACTACTCGGCAATCGCCGACAAGGGCTTCAAGTCGTTAAAGGAAGGGGAGACCGTCCGCTTCGACGTCGTCGAGGGTCCGAAAGGGCCGCAGGCGGCCAACGTCGTCAAGGGATGATCTCCCGAGCTCCCCGATTGGATCGGGGAAACTGAAAGAGGCATTTTGCCCAAAGGGGTTTCCGCCCTCCGCAAACAAACGGGGGGCGGGAGTCCCGGCAACACGAAACAGAACAAGGTGGTGATTTTTCTGGCACAGGGTACCGTTAAGTGGTTTAACGACGCAAAAGGCTTTGGTTTTCTCCGTATGGATGATGGCAAAGAGGTTTTTGTGCATTATTCGGCAATCGCCGATAAGGGCTTCAAGTCGTTGGCCGAAGGCGAGACCGTCCGCTTCGACGTGGTCGAAGGCCCCAAGGGGCCGCAGGCCGCCAACGTCGTCAAGGCGTAGGTTCCCAAAAACAAAACCCCTTCCGGGAAACCGGAGGGGGTTTTTTATTTTTGGGGGTTAACGGTTTTTGGATTTCAGATCGAGTTTCATCTCCCAGGTCTGCTTGAACCCCAATTTTTCGTAAACGCTTCGCCCCATATCGGAGGCATGCAGGGTCATTCGCGGAAATCCTTTGGCTTTGGCCCAGCGGATGGACTCCTTCACGATTTTGGTGGCCACCCCTTTTCCCCGAAAGGGGTGTTCCGTGTACATCGAGAGCAGATAGGGTTGGCCGCCCCCTTTGAATCCGGGACGGCCGGGACGGGGCTGGACCGGCTGGAGCCAGAGGCAGCCGCTGCCGGCGGTTTGCCCGCTCACTTCAACGATAAAGCCGATTAATTCGCCGCTTCTCAACCGCGGTTTGGCCCAAAGGCGATAGACCTTGTCGGCGGCATCCAATTCGGCTTTGTTTTTATAGCCCATATCGAACCACATCCCGCGGCGATGGGTCACGAGCGTCTCAATATCCTTCAGAGTGGCAAAACGAATCTTTAACGGGGTCACTTTTCGAAGGAAATCAAAGCTCGTTATACCGGAAGCAGTGCACCATATGGTCGTTCACCATTCCGGTGGCCTGCATGTGGGCGTAGCAGATGGTGGAGCCGACGAACTTGAAGCCCCGTTGTTTTAAATCCTTGCTCATCGCATCCGATTCCTTGCTTTGGGGGGGGACCTGCTTGATTGTCTTCCATTTGTTCTTTTTGACCGTCCCGCCCGTAAACCGCCAGATGTATTTGTCAAAACTGCCGAATTCCTCCTGCACCTTCAAAAAGGATTGGGCGTTGGTGATGGCCGACTCGATTTTAAGCCGGTTGCGGATGATGCCGGGATTGGAAAGCAGCTTTTGCACTCTCTTCTTATCGTAGCGGGCCACTTTTTCGGGATCGAAGTAATCGAAGGCCGCGAGATAGTTTTCCCGCTTGCGCAGGATGGTGAGCCAGGAAAGCCCGGCCTGCATCCCTTCCAGAACGAGAAACTCGAAAAGCTTTTGGTCCTCGTGCAGAGGCACGCCCCATTCGGTGTCGTGATAGGTTATATACAACGGGTCGCCGTCGGCCCATTGGCAGCGGGTTTTCATTTTTTGCTTCCTTGCAAGGCGCGGGCGATTTCGGAAATGCGGGCCAGATGGTTGTCGTCGTGCTCGGCCATGAAGTAGCACATATCCACCACCCGCATCGGCTGCTTCAAGCGGGGGTGCAGGGCGACACGTGCGAGTTCGTCGTCTGAAAAGGTTGTTAACTTATCAAGAAATTGTTTGCGGCTTTTTCGGAAACGAGCAAGAATCGCTTCGAGCGGGGTGGAATTGTGGTTGGCCTCCCGCGTTTTCTGATTCTGCAAATCAGCCGGGCGGAGGGTTGCCAGTCCGGCCTTGTAATCATCCAGCCGCCCCTCGTGCAGCTCCTCCAAATCATCCAGATGCCCGGCGTTTTCCAAAATCGACCAGCGGCCGTCGGCCTGCACGGTCAGGAAGTCCTTCGGAATCGAGCGGGTGAGTTCCTCCAGTCGCACCGGCGTGCCGCGCAGGCGTTCGAGAATGGTGGGGAAAACCCCGAGGGGAAAATCGAAGTTGAATTTTCGTTCGAACCACTTGGTCAGGGCAACCATCGGACACCCAAAATAACTTTACGTACGACGGCTGGCAAGGTTCGGGTTGACAAGTTTTTGGGCATTGGGTATAAAACACCAATGGCGGTTGGAATGGGAGAGAAGGCGCGGCAATTTGGAGTATTGAGGCAGAGAACGGCGGTAGCCGCGGTTTTATTGGCGGCGGTGCTGTGGTGCGGCAACGCAAGGTCCCAGAACTGGGTGCAGGTAGCCGAAATTGGTTCAACGCTGGTTTATTCCATCGTTTTGCATAACGGGACGCTCTTTGCTGCCACGGCCGATTCGGTCTTCAAAAGCACGGACGGCGGAAACAACTGGGGGGCGGCCGCCGTGCCTCCGGGATTGACCGACGATTTGTTCCGGCTTTTTGCGCACGGAGCGTTTCTCTATATCGGAACGTGGAAAGATGGTGTTTTCCGCACGAGCGACGGCGGACAAAGCTGGGAGGCCTATTCCACCGGGCTGCCGGCCGGCGCCATCACCGGCTTGGCGGTGCTCGGTGACAGCATCTATGCCGGAACGGGCGGCAGCGGCGTGTACGTGCGGCGGCTCTCCAGTTCAACTTCTTGGTCTGCCTACAACGAGGGGCTTTCGGTGTTCGGGGTCAACTCAATCGGCACGAGCGGAAACCATCTCACGGCTGGCATTGCGTTGTATTTTTACGTCCGTCCGCAGGGTGGCGCGCAATGGACGGAAGTTTACCTGAACTCCCCGCCGGCCCAGCGGCTCGTATTTGAGACCCTTCCGCTCGGTTCCTATCTATTTGCCGGGACGGATGACGGCGTTTACCGCGGGGATCTGAACGCCCAAAACTGGGAAAAAATAGACATTGCCGGGCTTCCGGGGCGGGATGTCGAGGCCCTCGCGGCCGACGGCGCCCGTCTGTATGCCGGGGTGCGGTTCAACCTCGAACATTTCATTTGGTACACGGATGACTTCGGCCAAAATTGGAACATTCAGGCACACGAATTTGTAGAGCTTTTTGACCTCGTTATGACCGCAGGCCGGCTGTGGGCGGCGCGGCTGGACGGCCTGTGGTATTTGGACGTCGGCACGGACGTGAAGGAGCCGAAGTCCCAGCTACCTACCGATTTCCAGCTCGGTCAAAACCACCCCAATCCATTCAACCCCGCCACCACAATTTCTTTCACCTTGCCCGCATCGGGGCCGGTGGAATTGAAAGTTTACGATGTTCTGGGGCGAAAGGTGCGAACGCTTGTGGCCGGGTCCAAGAAAGCCGGAACACATTCGGTTCGTTTTGATGCAGACGGTCTTCCAAGCGGGGTTTATTTCTACCAATTGCGTGCCGGGAAGTACGAATCCACGAGGAAGATGATTTTGATCAAATAGCAAAGTTATTGGAAAAGAAAGGAACGGGATGAAAAAATTATTTCTTGCGCTGGCGGTTGTCGGGGCGGTCTTGCCATATTTCTTTTTCATTCAGCATCTTTTGAGCGAGGGTTTCAGCCCCTCCAAATTAACGGCTGCCGTATTCGCCAATCCGGCGGCAAGCGCGTTCACCACGGATTTGCTGCTTTCCTCGGGAATCTTCTGGTTATTTATGTTTTTGGAGCGGAGCCGAAGGAAGGGGCCGCATCCGCTCCTCTTTATCCTTTTGAACTGCTTTATCGGCCTTTCCTGCGCGTTGCCTGCCTACCTGTATGCGAGGGAAGGGACGGGTTTGCGGGAGGCATCATAAAATGGATAAAACCTGGAAGGCCATCATCTGGAATCAATTTGGCGCGGCTATGGATATGATGGAAAACGCCATCCATGCCTGTCCCGATGATGTATGGGGAAATTTCTCAGAAAAACCGATGTGGAAAAAAAGCGACGTCGTCGGGTTCTGGTATTTGGTTTACCACACTCTTTTCTTTCTCGATTACTACTTGACCTATCCCGCACCCACGTCAGAAAACGAGTTTTCGCCTCCCGCTCCCTTTACGCTCTCGGAGTTCGATCCGGAAGGAGCTTTGCCGGATCGGGTCTATACGAAAGAGGAGCTCCTGTCTTATCTTGCGCATTGCTGGCAAAAATTTGGGAAATTGATGGTGGATTTTTCGGAGGATAAGGCGCACCGGTCTGCCGGCATACCCTACCGGGATATGACCGTGGCGGAGTTATTGATGTACAATATGCGCCACGTGCAGCACCACGCCGCGCAGTTGAATCTCCTTTTGCGGCAGAAAATAGACTCCGCGCCGAACTGGGTTTCCAAGACAAAGGCCAAACTGGGCGGCGAATAATCGCCGCCATTCGGTTCCGCAAATTCTTCCGGTCGTTCTGGCCTATTTGGACGATTCCGGTTTGAAGGCCCGAACTTTGATGGAGCGGACGGCCTTGGCGGTTTGTTTTTCAATCTCGGTTTCGAGGTCGGTTCCCACGCCGTAGGTTCGCTCCTCCACGACTTCCACCCGTTCAAAACCGGCTTCTCCAATCATTTGCAAGTAGTCCTGCTTCATGGCGGCGCCGGCCACACAGCCGACATAGGCCTCGACCGATTTTCGCACCTGCTCGGGCAGCGGGGCAACAAGCACCAGGTCGCTCACGACCATTCGACCGCCCGGTTTGAGAACGCGCAGCGCCTCCCGAAACACCCGCGGCTTATCGGACGAAAGGTTGATGACGCAGTTGGAGATAACTGCATCCACCGAAGCGTCCGCCACCGGCAGGTTTTCGATTTCGCCGAGTCGAAACTCCACATTGACGCAGTTGTGCTCGGCGGCAATCGAGCGGGCGCGGGAAATCATTGCGGCGGTCATATCAACGCCAATAACGTGTCCGGGGGGGCCCACCTCCTTGGATGCGAGGAAGGCATCCAGTCCTCCACCCGAACCGAGATCGAGCACCGTTTCGCCCAGCTTCAGTGCCGCATGGGCGAGCGGATTGCCGCAGCCCAGGCCCAAATCGGCCCCTGCCGGGATGGCCGCGCGTTGCACCTCCGTGTAACCAAGATTTTCCGCGGCCTCGGTCGTGGCACAGCCGCAGCCGTTACCCCCGCAGCAACCCTCCGCCTTCGGGCTTTGGGCAATGCGGCCGTAATGCTCCCGCACCGCGTCCTGAATGTCCTTTTTCATGATTTACTCCTTTCGACTTTCATTTCCCTTCCAAATTCGAGCGCCTGCACCAGCGCCAGAAAACGCTGGAGGGTTCCGGGGCGGGCGCAGTAGCAAACGCGCGGGCCGTCGACCTCGCCGGTAATCCAGCCCGCCTCCTTCAACACTTTCAGATGCTGCGATACGGTGGCCTGGGCCAAGGGCAGCCGGTCGACGATGCCGCCGCAGATGCACTCCCCGCCGGTCAAGAGAAGCCGCATAATGGCGGCCCGGGCCGGATGGCCGAGGGCTTTGGCCAATTGGGCCAACTCTTCGTTTTCGGTCCGAACCGCCCGTCCGCTTTGGCGTTTGGGGTGTATGGGGTTTGCCTTTTTTTGCGTCATTTGCTCTTTCATTATCGTTAATCGTCAATATACGATAAAGAGTTAAGCTGTCAAGAAGAAAATTGAGCTTGGCGGCAAGTAAGTTTTTGTCGGGCAAGCAGTAACCGAACACCTAATCAAAATATAAAATTTTCCTTGACAAACCAGCCGGGCTGGAATTATATTCAACCTTGAGGTTGAATAATGGCAATGGCGGCCAATAAAATCGATGAAACCCTTCTGGCCTTGGCCGACCCGACGAGGCGAGGCATTCTCCGGCGGCTGTCCAAGGGGGAGGCGCGGGTGACCGAGCTGGCAAAGCCGTTCGACATTTCCCTGAATGCCGTCTCCAAGCATATCCGGATTCTGGAACGGGCAAATCTCGTACGGCGGCGGGTGGAAGGAAGGGAGCATTTTCTCGCCTTCAACTTCAAACCGCTGGAAGAGGCCATCAAATGGCTGGAAACCCAGCACGCCTTTTGGAGTGCCCGGCTTGATGCCCTTGAGGAATTGCTTAAAGCTGAAGATCGCATGAGGGGGGAAGCCGCGAAAAAAACCCTTAAAAGGAAAGGAAAATCCTAATGAATGCAAAACCGAAGGAACTGCAAGACAAACAGGAAGCCTACGGCACGGTCACCGGGCCCGGAGAGGTTCGCATCGAGCGGGTTTTGCCCGGGCCCATCGAACGAGTCTGGGCCTACTTGACCGAATCGGAAAAACGGCGGCAATGGTTCGCCGCCGGGCCGATGGAACTGAAACCCGGGGGAAAAATGGAGCTTGTCTGGTACAACTCCCAACTGTCGCCTCACAAAGAGCCCGTGCCGGAGAAGTACCAAAAGTATGAAGGGTACAGCTGCACGGGGGAGGTTGTGCGCTGTGAGCCGCCGCGGGTTTTGACCTTTCTCTGGCATGAAGAAAAGGGGCCCCCGTCGGAAGTCACCTTTGAGCTTTCCGCACGCGGCAAGGAGGTTCTGCTTGTTTTGACGCACCGTCGGCTGGCGACCCGGGGGAACATGGTCGGGGTTTCGGGCGGCTGGCACATCCACCTGGCCATCCTGTCTGATATTCTGCACGGTGTGCCGCCGCGTCCTTTTTGGTCCAACCACGCCAAGTTGGAGGCGGAGTATGAGAAACGCATTCCGGCCGATGTGAAGACCGCCGCGAAAACGTGATGTTTGAATTTGAAACGAAAACGGAAGGAGATTAGAGCAATGACGAAGCATAAAACCGGGACACGTGAGGAATGGCTCGCCGCGCGGCTCGAACTGCTCAAAGCTGAGAAGGAACTCACGCGGAAGAGCGACGAACTGGCACGGCGGCGGCAGGAGCTGCCGTGGGTTCGCGTCGATAAGGAGTATAAATTCGAGACCGAAGAGGGGAGCGCTTCACTGTCAGGTCTTTTCCGGGGGCGCTCGCAACTCCTCGTCTATCACTTTATGTTCGGGCCTGACTACACGGCGGGCTGCCCGTCCTGCTCGATGATCGCGGACGGCTTCAACGGGTTCACCATTCATCTGGCCAACCATGACGTGATGCTCTGGGGGGTGTCGCGGGCGCCGCTCGCCAAACTGCAGGCCTACAAACGGCGGATGGGGTGGAACTTTCCCTGGGCGTCCTCGTTCGGCAGCGATTTCAACTTCGACTTCAGCGTCGGATTCACCGAAGAGCAGCAGCGCCAGGGAGGCATCGATTACAACTATCGGAGAGAGCCCGCCGTACCGGTGGTCTCGCGCATGGTCCGTCAGACCGGCGACGAGGTGATCGTCGCCCACGCGGCGATGACGGGAACCGACGTGGCCACGTACACGCGCGAGCGGCCGGGCATGAGCTCGTTCGTTCTGGAAGACGGCGTCGTTTACCACACCTATTCCACCTATGCGCGCGGATTGGACGGCCTCTGGGGGATGTACCAGTGGCTCGACCGCGCCCCCAAGGGACGCAACGAACCGGATGGCCCCTGGTGGCGCCGCCGCGACGAGTACGACAAGCGCTGAGCCAAACCGCGGTTGTCGTGGTGCAACCGCGGGACGAGATCTCAAGACGCATAGGCCTTGGCTTGACAATTTTTAGGCATTTATCATACTATCACCATCGGGAAAAGAAGTTTGACTCTGGGGAAAGGGAGGGTTTTATGACAGGTTGAAGTTTGCTGCAACAAACGAGCCGAGGGGAATTGACGGTGTTAGTTTGAATTAACATAATCTCAAGGGAGGCTCCATGTTCAGGTGTTTTAGTGCAGGGAAATTAATTCTCTTCTCTTTTCTAGTGGCAGTTGGATGCAGTACCAAACGCGCTCCGGTCGCACCACTACCATCTAACAACGCAGTGCCTGGGTTAAGATTTACTGCCACGGCTGCTACTACCACGACCTACGAACTTTTGCCATTCGATGTCCCGGCCGAAATGGGCAGCTACACCAGCGCTTACGGCAACAACAACACCGGCGTGATTGTGGGGAACTTTGCCGCTCCGGACGGAAGTGCGCACGGGTTTCTTTATCATCAGGGCAGTTTTACGGATGTCGTGGTGCCGGGCGCCGGCCCCGGCGACCGTGGCACGCTTCTGGACATCAATGACTGGGGAGTAGCCCTCGGCATATTCACCGACGCGGACGACAACGCGCATATGTACCTGCGGGGGCCGAGAGGAGAGATAACCGTCCTGCCCAGCCCTGCGCCTGATGCGATATTCGCCGAAGGGCAGGGGATTAACAACCTTGGCACAGTCGTCGGCTTTTACATCGATGCTGTAGGTGGAAGACACGGGTTTATCCGGCGTGCCGGCAGTTACGAAATCTACAATTATCCAGGAACGACGCGAACGGTCCTTACTGGAATCAACGATAAAGAAGAGGTTGTGGGGTATTGGAGGGATGCCGAAGCTCATTTCCATGGCTTCCTCCTGCGCCGTGGTCAAACCGAGCCCATCGATTTCCCCGGCGCCGTGAACACACTGCCGAGAAGCGTAAACAATCCTGGGACAATCAGCGGATACTACCGCGGTGCCGACGGAATCCAGCATGGCTTCGTCTATGAAGACGGGGAGTATACGACCATCGATTTCCCAGGTGCGTCCGACACGGCGCCTTTCGGAATGAATGACAAAGGGGAAATCGTCGGTACGTACAACGAGTTCAGCCGGGGTTTTGTGGCCACGCCCAAAAAGAAAAGCCCACTGGCAGAAGGTCTTCTTGTTGCCGGAGAGAACGGAGAGCCATAGAGAGTAGTTCGAAGTCCATTCTGGCAATCATTTGGTTTGTTTAATCCTGGCCGCTTGACCGGCGGGCAAAAGCGGGGTTAATTATTCATTTTCATGACGGCATCCCGAACCGGAAAAGAAAAGATGAAACGGCTGCTTCCGCTCGCCATCACGTTTCTCTGGGCTTGCAGCCCGTCTCGCGATCCATCCGCCCAGACGCAGGCGCCGAAATCGCCGACTCCCCCGCCGATTGAAGTGCCCGTAAAAGTGGAGACGTTTGCCTCCGGCTTGGAACGTCCCTGGGGACTGGCATTTCTCCCCGATGGGCGGGCGCTGGTTACCGAACGGCCGGGGCGGCTGCGAATCGTTAGCCAAAGTGGCAAACTTTCGCCGCCGCTGGAAGGGGTTCCTCCCGTCCGGGCGCGGGGACAGGGAGGGCTTTTGGATGTTTGTCTCGACCCGGACTTTGAAAAAAACCGGTTCGTTTATCTCTCTTTTTCCGAGCCGGGGGAGGACGGGACGGCGGGAACCTCCGTGGCGCGGGGGAAGCTTTCTGAAAACCGGCTGGACAGCGTACGCATAATCTATCGCCAAGTGCCGAAGGTGGAGGAACAGATTCACTTCGGTTCGCGGCTGGTTTTCCGGCGGGACGGGACGCTTTTCGTCACACAGGGGGATCGCTACAACCGGGACCGGGTGCAAGATTTGTCCAACGGCTTCGGCAAAATCGTCCGCATCAACCCGGACGGCACCATTCCGAAAGATAATCCGTTCGTCAACCGTAAGGGTGCACGGCCGGAAATCTGGTCGTACGGCCACCGCAACGTGCAGTGCGCCGCGCTCGATCCCGAAACGGGGGAACTCTGGACGGTGGAGCACGGGGCGCGGGGCGGGGATGAGCTGAACCAGCCCGAAGCGGGAAAAAATTACGGCTGGCCGGTCATCACCTACGGCACGGATTACGACCTTACCAAAATCGGCGAAGGAACGGCCAAAGCGGGGATGGAGCAACCAGTTTATTATTGGGACCCGGTGATTGCCCCCTCCGGAATGTGCTTTTACACCGGCGACGCTTTCCCCCAGTGGAGGGGGAGCGTTTTTATCGGCTCACTTACCCCCGGGCTTTTGGTGCGGCTGGAATTGAAGGATGGCAAAGTTACAAAAGAAGAACGCTATCTGGGCTATCTGCACGAGCGGATTCGGGACGTCCGCCAGGGGCCGGATGGGTTGCTTTATTTGTTGACGGATAATCCGGAGGGGCGAATTTTGCGCGTTTCGCCGGAGGGAAAACGGTAGGGTGAAGCCGCTTCATTCCTTGGTGCCGATGGCGCACGTCGCAAGCGTGCCGCGTTCAATAGAGTTTTACAAAAAACTGGGCTTCGAAGTTGGCAACACTTTTACGCCGTCTGACCAGAAGGAACCGGCTTGGGCCTGGCTCCGTTCGGGCGGGTCGCACTTGATGGTCACTCGCGCGGACGAGCCGGTGGATGCCCGGGCGCAGGCGGTTCTCTTCTATATCTACTGTGAAGATGTTGCCGCTTTTCGGGGAGAATTGCAGAAAAAAGGAGTTATGGCCGGGGAAATCGAGTATCCTTTTTACGCCCCGCGCGGGGAGTTCCGGGTCACCGACCCGGACGGGTACTGTTTGATGATAACGCATGCCGGTTAGGAAGGAGTTTTTTGAATGCATAAATACGAAGCCAAAGTTACGTGGAGCCGGAACGGGGCGAAGTTCACCGGCCAGCAGTACAGCCGGGGGCATGAATGGAGCTTTGACGGCGGGATAAAAATCCCCGCCTCCGCCTCTCCCCAAGTTGTCCGCGCGCCGCTCTCCGTTGCGGAAGCGATTGACCCGGAAGAGGCCTTGGTGGCGTCGGCTTCGAGCTGCCATATGCTCACCTTCTTGTCGCTGGCCTCCAAGCAGGGCTTTGTCGTCGATGCCTACGAGGACGACGCGTTTGGCCTGATGGAAAAAAACGAAAAGGGAAAATACGCCATTACCCGCATCACGCTCCGGCCGAAAATTCGGTTTTCGAGGGAAAAGCAGCCCTCCGCTTCGGAGCTTTCCGCCCTGCACCACGCCGCCCACGAGGAATGCTACATCGCCAACTCGATAAAATCGGAAGTGACGGTGGAGGCGCAATAAGCGATTTTGGTTGACAACTTTTCGCCAATTGGCTATTCATTTGAGGCAATTGGATTGTAAGCAACGCGGAAAGGAGAGAGGATGATTCACATCGTCAAACTGATTCAGCAGAGATTCCCGAACCGTTCCGGAAAGGCCATCAGCGCGCTGGTTTATCTGTCGCTGACAGCGCTCATTCTGGGAATCGGCTTGCTTTTGCGCTGATTTTTTAACCTCTCCCTAACCCTCTCCGACACGGAGAGGGGACAAGAAGGCCAAAGGATGGGGTGAACGATTGCTTGACTACCATCCGCATTCTTCCATAGATTTGTCCCGATGCCCACCTATATTGCTTTTCTGCGCGCCATTAACGTCGGCGGGCATACCGTGAAGATGGAGAAGTTGAAAAAGCTTTTTGAAGCCCTCGGTTTCTCCAGCGTCGAAACCTTCATCGCCAGCGGCAACGTTATCTTCGATTCCTCTTCCAAAAATCCGGTGCAACTCGAAAAGAAAATCGAAGCGCATTTGAAAAAATCGCTGGGCTACGAGGTTTCCACCTTCATTCGTTCCAGTTCGGAACTGGCCGAAATCGCCGGCTACCGGCCTTTTTCCGAATCGGAGGTCGCCAAAAGCCACGCGCTTTACGTCGGCTTTTTGCAGGCGCCGGTTTCCGCGGAGGCGAAAAAGAAGTTTTTGGCCGCCGAATCCGAAATCGACCGCTTTGATTTCCACGGCCGGGAACTTTATTGGCTTTTGAGCGCGAGCTCAATCAAGGAGACCAAATTTTCCGGGCCGCTTTTGGAAAAAACGCTCGGCCAGCCCACCACTTTGCGCAATGTGACCACAGTCAAAAAGCTGGCGGAAAAATATGGAAACAGAGAGGTAAAAAAATGAAATGGAGTGACGGCTATGCCGTCGGCGAGCCGCGCATCGACGAACAGCACAAAATGCTTTTCAAGACGGTGGGGGATTTTCAGACCGCTCTCGGCGAAGGCCGGGGGGAGAAAACATTCGGACTTTTGCTTGATTTTCTGGAGCGCTACTTCCGCGGGCATTTCAAATACGAGGAACGGTGCATGGAGGAATACCGCTGTCCGATAGCGGACAAAAACCGGGAGGATCACGCCCGCTTTCTTTCGGTCTATGACGACTTTCGCAAGCGGTATGAATCGCGCGGCTATTTATCCGAGGACGCGCACGAGCTTATGGGCATCGCGGAGGACTGGCTCAAGAGCCACATCGGCCGCATTGATTTGCAGTTGAAGCCGTACATAAAGAAATAAAAAGCTAATGGCTCATTTCGTCTTAGTCCACGGCGCCTTTTTTGGCGCGTGGTGCTGGAACCGGGTGATACCCAGGCTGTGCGCCCACGGGCACGAGGCCTCCGCCGTCACTTTGACCGGTTTGGGAGAGCGTTCCCATCTTTTGACTCCCGAAGTCGGGTTGCAGACACACGTGGATGACGTGGTGAACTTCCTCCAATTTCAGGATTTGCACGATGTCGTTTTGGTGGGGCACAGCTACTCCGGGATGGTAATCGGCTCTGTTTCTCATCGAGTGCCGGAGCGCATTGCCCACTTGGTTTACTTGGACGCCTTTGTGCCGGAAAATGGAAAATCCCTTTCCGATTTGCAGGTGGAGCGCTTCCGAATAATGCTGGAAGAACTGGCCAAAACGGAAGGGGAGGGGTGGAAGATTCCGGCCTTGGACCCAAAGAGCGAAACGCTTGGAATCAGCATTGAGAAGGACGTGGAGTGGCTCCGTTCCAAGCTGACGGCGCATCCTTATCGCACGGTCATTGAGCCGGCCATTCTCGGAAATCCCAAAGCGGAAAAAATTCCGCGAACTTTCATTTTTTGCACGGGCAATCCCCCCGACGGCTCATTTCCCCGCTTGGCGCGGGAACTCAAAGGGCGGCCCGACTGGAAATACATGGAACTGGCCACCTCCCATTGCTCAATGATTACCGTGCCGGAGGCGCTTTCAGAAAAGCTTTTGGAAGTCCTCACGTAGTTGACAAGTTTTCAAAGATTGGCTATACCAACTACGCAAACAAACAAAGGAGGAAGACGTGAAAAAAATAGTGGCGTTTCTGGCGGCGGCGATTCTTTTAGCCGTTGTCTACGTAATCGGTTTTGGGCAGGCGAAACAGCCCAAGGCGAAAAAAGCGACCTTTGCCTCGGCCGACCAGGCAACCTACAAGGACATAGTTCCCGGCGCTTCCCGGGCAACCCTATGGGGGGATCCGGACAAAGGGCGCTTTGGTTCCTTTGTCAAATTCGTGCCCGGATTCGACGCCGGATGGCATACACACACCAACGATAACTGGCTCGTGGTTATCAAGGGGGCTTATCTGTATAAGGACGACGACGGTGAAAAGCGGGTCGGCCCCGGAGAATTCCTGCGGATTCCGGGCGGGCACAAGCACTGGAGCGGCGGTGACTCCACGGAGGGCGCGCTCTTTTACAACGAAGGCGCCGGCAAGTTCGACCTGATTCCGGCCAAGTAGGAGCCAAGCTTTTTTAGGGATAGTTCCCGACCTTTTCGGTTTTTGCAATTTCGAGAAAGCGGCCGGAGTTAGGCCGCTTTTCTCGTTTCTCCATGATTACCGCCCCCAAGCCTCCACGGAAAGGCTTTTGACGGTTGTGGAGTAGTTGACAAGTTTTTCGGAGTATGGTATAAAGCCGCCAATGACAAATCATGCGGAAACAAGAAGGTTGGGACTACTCCTGGGGCTATTGATTCTTCTTTTTGCAAATCCGCTTTCCGCCCAAGGACGCCTTCCAGTCATCGATATGCACCTCCACGCATTGTCAGCGGACGCCAACGGGCCGCCCCCTTTGGGGCTGTGTGTGCCCACCCAAGGATTTCCAACCAACGATCCGGCCGAATCGTGGGGGGATATCTTTATCGCTTGGCAGAAAAACCCCCCCTGTCCCGATCCTGTTTGGTCGCCCAAAACAGACGAGGAACTTATGTGGCAGACCATTGCGGCGATGAAAAGGCGCAACGTTTTTGGTGTCTTGAGCGGGACTTTGGAACGGGTGCGAGAATGGAGCAAGGCCGCGCCGGGCCGATTCATCGCCGGTTTTCAGTTCCAGTTTGGCCGCGAAAAAATCTCCCCTGATTCGCTCCGCCGATTATATCAGTCCGGGCACTTTGCAGTTCTGGCCGAGGTAACCAACCAATATGTCGGCATTCGACCCGATGACTCTCTTTTTGAACCATACCTCGCGGTGGCGGAAGAACTGGACATTCCGGTCGGCATCCACATCGGGACCGGCCCGCCCGGGGCTCCTTATTTGGGAGCCGGCCGCTATCGGGCCGCTTTACACAGTCCGCTCACCTTGGAAGAAGCGCTCATCCGGCGTCCGAAACTACGAGTTTACATTATGCATGCTGGCTGGCCAATGCTGGATGATTTACTGGCCCTATTTTGGGCGCATCCCCAGGTGTACGCGGAATTGGGCGGAATCATCTTCGGACTCCCCCGCGCCGAGCTTTACCGTTTTCTGCGCACGATTGTGGAAGCCGGTTTTGGAAAACGGATTATGTTTGGCTCCGACCAGATGGTGTGGCCCGGCGTCATCGAACCCTCCATAGACGCAATTGAATCGGCACCGTTTCTGTCTGAGGAGCAGAAACGGGACATTCTATACATCAACGCCGCTCGGTTTCTGCGCTTGAGCAAAGAAGAAGTTGCTCGACATCATGGAAGATGAACATACAAATGAAAGTTGCAGTCAAATTGGAAATATTAATTTGTGAATTATCGTTTGGAGGAAAATGACAAAAGCTTACCGTAAAGGCGGGGTGGGGGCGATGATGGATGAGTACGAACGGGCGGGGGGGGAATTAAAAAACGTGGTGGGAAGAGCCACGGTGGAGCAATATGAGCGCATCGTCGACCCCGACACCAAAGACCCCGACTGCCGCTCCATCCAAACCATCATCACCCACGTGGTGCGGGCCGGATACGGCTATGCGGACTACATCCGGGGGGCGTTCGGCATTCCCTCCCAAACCCCCAAAGAACACTTGCGCGGGTCGCCAAATGGACCTGGCGGGTCGGGTGTAATGGTTGCCCGGCAGGAAGCGGCGGGGAAAATCGACGGCTTTCTGCGCTACACGGCGGGAACGCTCGAAGGGAAGTGGGAGATGACGGATGAGGAGATACAGAACACAAAAATGACCGTACGCTGGGGCCCGACCTACGATTTGGAACAGCTTTTGGAACACGCCATCGTCCATATTTTGCGGCATCGAAGGCAGATAGAAAGATTCTTGGAAAGGATGGGTTAACCTCACCCTAACCCTCTCCGACACGGAGAGGGGACAAGACAAAGGTTTTAAGGTGGTAGCCTCGACTTCAGTCGAGAGGGGGCAAAGGAGAAAAGGTGTCAGCCAAAAAACAGTTCACCGCCGAGCAGGCCCGCCAAATCGGCGAAATGCTGGGCATTGATTGGAAGCGCTTTGACGTGGAGCAGTTCCGGATGGGGCTGGACGTGGAACTGGAACACGGCCTTGTCGACCCCTCCACAAACGTAACCGGCGACGACCCCATTTTGACCGGCAAAATTGCGCTCGCCCATCTGAACGAGTTTGCCGATTACTACACCCGCCTTTATAAAATGGAGCGGGAAGCGGAAGGGAAATAAGGGGCTTGGATGCTCAAATTCGCCATCCCGGTTTTGCATATCTCCAATTCCATTAAGGCGGAGGAATTTTATTGCGGGCGGCTCGGTTTCAAGCAGGAATTTGCCGTCCGGCCGGATGAGAAAAGAACGGACCCCTGCTATATGGGAATTTCGCGGGACGGCGTCTGGCTGCATCTTTCCTCCTTCTCCGGCGACGGGGTTGCCGGCGGCGTAGCGAATATCTACGTCGACGACGTGGATGCGCTCCATAGGGAATTCAAGGCCAAAACTGTCCCGATTGACTCCGGGCCGGTGGATCAAACCTGGGGGACGCGGGAAATGTACGTCAAGGACGCGGACGGGAATTGTTTGCGGTTCGTGCAGGAAGGGAAGAGGGGATGAAAAAACTGCCGATTGTCTGGCAACGATTGGTGACGCCGGATGGAAGGACCTGTGAACGCTGCGGCACGACGCAAAAGGAGATGGAACGGGCCGTAGAGAAACTTTCGCTTGCGCTTGCCCCGCTGGGAATTCGCCCGGTTCTGGAAACGCGGGCAATCGATGAAAAAACGTTCAAGGCCAATCCCGCGGAGTCCAACCGCATTTGGATGGGGGGACGGCCGATGGAGGAGTGGCTGGAGGGAAAGGCCGGCGCCAGCCCCTGCTGCTCGGTTTGCGGAGAGTCCGAGTGCCGGACGGTCGAAGTGGAGGAGACCGTGTTCGAGGCCATTCCGGAGAATCTTATTCTCAAGGCCGGGCTTCTGGCCGCATCCAGTTTGATTGAGCCCGCCACCCGGGAAACGCCCCCATCACAGACCGCCAACAGCGGCCGCGCCGGAAGAGATAAATGAAGAAAACGGTCGAAATCCGCGCCTATAATCTCAAACCCGGCAGGCGGGAGGAGTTTCACCGGCTCGTTCTGGAAAAATCGATGCCGATGCTCAAACGCTGGAAGGTGGATGTAGTCGACTTCGGTCCTTCGCTTCACGATGGCGATTCCTACTATCTGATTCGCGCTTATCAAGGTTTGGAAGACCGGCAGAAAAGCCAGGATGCCTTTTACGGCAGCGAGGAGTGGCGCAAAGGCCCGCGGAATGCGATTGTGGGGCTGATTGAAAACCATACCACCGTGGTTGTCGAAATGGAAGAGGCGGTGGTCGATGCTCTGCGGAGAAAAACGTAGAGGCAGCTTGACAAGTTTTGGGGGATTTGGTATAAAAACACCAATGGCAATGCAAACCGAAACACAGGCAAGGGCCTCCGGCATTGGGGCGCGCTTTACCGACAAAGTTGTTTTAATCACCGGCGGGACGCGGGGCATCGGCCGGGCGGTGGCTTTGAAAATGGCGGCGGAAGGGGCCAAGCTGGCGCTCGGCTTTTTCAAAAGCCGCCAGAAGGCCAAGGAAACCGAATTGGAAGTGAAGGCGCTCGGCGCGGAGTGTGTGATGGTGCGGGGCAATCTGGCCAATCCGGAATCGATTCAAAAGATGTTCGGCGAGGTGCAGGAAGCGTACGGACGGCTGGATGTGTTTGTCGCCAACGCCGCGATGGCGATGTTCGGCCCCACGCTCGAAATGTCGCTCGAGGACTGGAAGCTGACTTTAGACGCCAACATCACCTCGTTTTATCTCTGCTCCAGGGAGGCGGCCAAGATGATGACCGGGCCGAAGGGGAGAATCATCGCGCTCACTTCCTACGGCTCGCGGCGCTACATTCCCGGATATGCGGCAATGGGAGTGAACAAAGCGGCCATCGAGGCGATGGTGCGCTATCTTGCGGTCGATTTGGCCCCCAAGGGAATTCTGGTGAACGCCGTAAACGGCGGGCCGGTGGATACTGATTCTTTGCGCATCATTCCCGGCAACGAACAGATAGTCGCCGAATCGGTCAAACGCACCCCTGCGGGGCGGATCGGCCAGCCGGAGGATTTGGCCAACGTGGTGGCCTTTCTCGCCTCCGAAGAAGCGGACTGGATCGTCGGCCAGACCATCATCGCCGACGGCGGCGTTTCGTTATATTAAATTCCGGTAGTTGGTAGCCTCGACCGTAGTCGAGGAATTGGATGCACCGACACTGAAGTGTCGGCTACCAAGAACAAGATTTCCAAAAACAGAGGGGATTCGCTGGGGCTTGTGTTTGGGCAACTCCTTGCTCTTTGGCCGCTTATGTGAAACGGCTTGCAGGGGGAATTGGGGAACTGAGGCGTCAGCTATTATAGAAAGCTTTAATTTATCGGCACAAGTAGTTTGTTTTCAATTAGTTACTATTCAACAAAAAAATCGTTTATTTGGTATGAGTTTGGTTTGAGCGGTATGGGCCTTGCGAGGTAGGGGGATGGGGAATTATGTCGGAGACCGGGTTTAGAAAAAAGTTTGAAATCCTAAAAACGCTTACCTTGGCCAAGGGGGAGTTCGAGCCGCTCGCCAAGCGGATTTTGGGGGAGGTTGCCGAACTTTTAGAGCTGGAAGCGCTCTCGTTGCACATCAATTTCCTGGGGGAAAAGGAAATCGTTATCGAATCCGGGCAAAGACAGGCGCTTTCGGCCTTGGCCGAACTGGAAAAGGAAGTGCTGGCCGGGCTGCGAAAAAACTACGGAGTGGAGGGGTTTCATCTTTCGCTCAAGCGGGAAGGAGCCCGCGCGGTTTTCGGGGTGCCGGTTTCCGGCAGTTTCGGCCCGCTCGGGTTGCTCGAAGGGCTGGATAAAAAGGAGCGGAATTTTGCCGGGGATGAGGAGTTTCTCTCCGCCCTCGGCATCCAATTCGCCCTGACCTTCGAGCGGACGCTTTCGCAAAAACAGAAAGAAGCGGCAATCGCACATTCGGGTGCGAGGCCGGTCGCCCCCCTGGAACCGGGAGCGTTTCTTTTCTGGGCGCGGAATTTTTTAAAAAAAGAGAGCTTCAACCTCGTCGGGTTTTTGTTCGATGAGGAAAAAACCTTCCGCGAATTTTTCCTCTCCGCCGGAGCTTCCACCGCCGAGGAACAAAGCCATTCGGAACTGGACCCGCATTCCGCCTTCGGCAAACTCTGGGGGAAGGGGGAGGTTCAACTTTTGTCCCGATTGGGGACGGCGGAGGCACGCTTCAGGGCGGCCGGCTCGAAGTCGGCTTTGATTATCCCGGTAAAAACCGGCGGGAAATTCGGGGGGCTTTTTTACCTCGGTAGTTCGGTCGCAATAGAAGAGGGGCAGAAGACCGCCGTTTTAGAAAAGCTTGCCGCGGTTCTGCTCGGGGCGGAAAATGTTTTGTCCTATCTTGAAATCCGCCGGGCGGTAATGGCCTTGTCCCTCTCCCAGTCGGAGGAAATAAAAAAAGAGCGGCTGGCGGCGATCATCGAGACCGCCATTGCCGTCAGCCACGAGGTGAACAACCCGCTCACGGCGGTCATCGGGAACGCCCAGTTGGTCCGCCTGCGTACAAAAGACCTGCCCCCGGACGTGGAGGAAAAGCTGAAAATCATCGAGGAAGCGGCCGGGCGCATTCAAGAAGTGACCGCCGCCTTGATGCGCATCACGGAGCCGGCCACCCTCGAATACACTCCCGGCGTAAAAATGCTGGATATCTTCGGCTCCGGCCAAAAAGAGCCGAAAGAATAGGGCGGGGCTGCTTCACCCGCACAGCGTTTCTATTTGCATTTCCCTCTGAAAATTCCACAAAATTTGCCGATAAAATAAGGAAAGGGGGCCGTTTACTTTTGGCCCAAAATGGGGGAGTATGGAAAACGCCCGGCTATTGGTGGTGGATGATGAAGAATCGATGTGCAAGTTCATGCAAATCTTCCTTTCCAAGGAAGGATACGACGTCACCGCCACCGCCGATCCAAGCGAAGCCGTTTCGAAAATAGAAAAAGAGGACTACGATCTGGTCATCGCCGATTTGATGATGCCGGAGATGTCCGGGCTGGAGCTTCTGGCCCGTGCCAAGGGAATCGACCCGGGGCTCAACTTCATCGTGATGACCGCCTTTGCCTCGGTCGATTCCGCAATCGAGGCGTTGAAAAAGGGGGCCTCGGACTACGTCACCAAGCCGTTCAAGGTGGATGAAATTAAAATCGCCATCCAAAAAACGCTCGAACAGAAAAAAATCGTCCGTGAAAACGCCACTTTAAAGCGGCAGCTCAAAAAGGAATTCCAGTTCGACAATTTCATCGGCTCCTCACCGCAAATTTTGGAAATGAAAAAGCTGGCCGACCGGGTGGCGGCCACCGATTCCACCGTTTTGATCCGCGGCGAGTCCGGCACCGGCAAGGAGCTGGTGGCGCGGGCCATCCACAACCACAGTTTGCGCTCCGGCAAGCCGTTTGTTTCCATCAACTGCGCGGCCCTGCCGGAAACGCTTTTGGAATCGGAGCTTTTCGGCCATACCCGGGGGGCTTTTACCGGCGCCGTCAAGGAAAAAGACGGTCTTTTCAAGGTTGCGGACGGGGGCACGTTTCTTTTGGACGAGGTGGGGGAGACCTCGCCCGCGATTCAAGTCAAGCTCCTGCGGGTTCTGGAGGAAAAGGAAATCACTCCGCTCGGCGCCACCAAGCCGGTGCATGTGGATGTCCGGCTGATCGCCGCCACCAACGCGGACTTGGAACAGGATGTGAAATCCGGAAAGTTCCGGGCCGATTTGTATTACCGGCTGCACGTCATTCCCATTCTCATTCCCCCCCTGCGGGAGCGGAAGGAGGATATCAAGCTTCTGGCCAACCATTTCTTGAAACGGCTTTCGGAGCGGGAAAAAGCGAAGCTGAAGGGAATTACCGAGCCGGCCCTGAAGATGCTCGTGTCGTACGGATGGCCGGGAAACGTGCGGGAACTGGAAAACGTCATCGAACAGGCTTATCTGCTCTGCAAAAAAGAGCAGTTGGACGTGGAGGATTTCCCCGAACGGGTGCGGGCCGGAAATGTGCCGCAACTGGTCGAACAGAACCATCCTGGAACGCCGACTTTGGAGGAAGTGGAGAAGGCGTACATCTTTTGGACTTTGGAAAAGACCGGCTGGCAGAAAACCAAGGCGGCGCAGATTCTGGGAATCGACGCCTCCACGCTATACCGCAAAATCGAGCGGTACCAGTTCAAGGACAAATGAAAAAGGCGCTGGGGCCAAGTTTTCTTTTCTTCTTCTTCTTTCTGGTGTATCTCGTTTCCACTGCCCCCTCCGTTTTCTGGTGGGATTCCGGCGAGTTGGTGGCCAATGTCAAGACGCTCGGCGTACCGCACCGGCCGGGGTTTCCGCTCTACGTTCTTATGGCCAAGCTTTTCAGCTACCTGCCCATCGGCGGGTTTGTTTATCAGCAGAATCTTTTCTCCGGTTTTTGCGGCGCCTTGGCGCTTGTTTTCTTCCATCTTTCGCTGGTAATGTTTTTGAAAAGACAGAACGAACTTTTGGGGGGCTCGGCGGCCCGGCGGAATCTGGTGGCTTTCTTCACCACTTTGACCATCGGTTTCACTTTCACTTTCTGGATTCAGGCGGTGCGGGCGGAGGTTTATACCTTGGGGGCGTTTTTGTTCACTTTTGCCCTTTATTGTTTTCTGCGGGCAACGCCGCCGCCCCGCCCCGAAGCGGCAAGGCAGCCCTCCGCTTCCTTTCCGCGGCCCGGCTTCGAGTCCTTCGGCGAGGAAAGCGGCGACTATACGCCGGCCGTAGTCAAAGTTGGGAATCATGCCACAGCCCGCTGGTTCTGGCTCGGAATTTTCGTCGCGTTTCTCGGATTGGGGAATCACCACATCACTCTTTTGGCCACCTTCCCGTTTCTTTTCGCCGTGGCGGGGCCGTCCACCTTTACCAGCTTGAATTTTAAAAAATGGATGGGTTTGTTCTTCTTGTTTCTGCTTGGAATTTCAACCTATCTCTACCTGCCCGTGCGGGCCTGGAGCCAGCCGCTTTTCAACTGGGGGGGACCGGCCGATTTTGCCTCCACCGCCAATCTGGTCTTGGCCACCGATTCCTACAAAACCATTTCCACCTCGTTCATCGACAATCTGGTAAAGATGCACCAACTTTTGTCCGTTTTGTTTGACCAGCTTGGAATGGGACTTTTCTTCTTTGCCTTCGGCGGGTTTTTGATTCTGCTTTTCACAAACAAAAGCTGGTTTTGGAAGGCGGCTTTCCTGCTCGCCGGCAACCTTTTGGTCACCGCCCTCCTGGCGGCCGAGGTTATCCCGGACAATCCGGATTTGCACGGCTATCTGGTCTTTTCCCTTTTTGCCTTGGGGCTCGGCATCGCCACGACCATTGCGGCCTTCTTTGGCGTGGTGGAGCATGCCGTCGGCGCGGTTTCCAATTTTCTGGTCGGCTTTGCCCGCGTAGGGCTGGCGGGTCTGTTTTTGCTATTCAGTTTGATCCCCTGGACCTTTTCCCGTCCCCTATGCGACCTATCTGAAAACCGAATTGCCTTGAAGATGGCGCAGGAGGCGCTTTCCCCCGTTCCTCCGGGGGGGGTGGTTTTTCTCGATTCCCCCGCGCTCGATTTTGTTCTGCGCGGAGTGCAATACGGCGAGGGGTGGCGCAAGGACGTGGTGGTGGTGAACCGGGCGTTTATGGAGGCGGATTGGTACCGCAAAAGCTTGGTTGAGAATTTTCCCCGTCTCACCACGGTCTTTTCCTCCAAGCCGAAGAAAAGAGAGGGGGATGCGCTTTTCCGTCATTGGACCACGCGGCTGACGCAGAAAAAAGTCCCGGTTTTTCTGGAATTCACCGAGCGGGACAAGGACTTGGTCGAGCGCTTGCAGCCGACCGGCTTTCTCTTCCAATTGATAGACACCCCCTTCGTTCTGGACACCGTTTCCCTCGAGCGGCAGTTGATGTGGGAGGTTTCCAATCTCTGGACGGCGGATGACCGGGTGATGCAGAACGACCCGCAGGCGGTCAAAATGCTCGTTCTGTACCTCTACCGCTCCGGCTTGTACTACGAATGGCGCGGGGCGAAAAAGAAGGCCTTGAACCGCTATCACAAAACCGTCGCTTGGGGGGAGAAGGGGGAGGAAGTGCAAAAGAGAATAATGAGGCTGGAAAAAGAAATAACCCTTGCAGAAAGCAAGAAAGCAGGGTCGGCTCCAATTGCTGCGATGGAGCCAAAGAAATCGAAAAGGCAGTCAAGTCGTTAGCGTAGAATAGAGAACGGCGACGCTGGGGTTTGGGAACAAGCTTTGCAGTAGGAGGAAGATATGAAAACAAGAAAGTTTGGAATTGAGGAGATTGTGGTTTTGGGTTTGACGGTCTTAATGTTGCTGGCTTGGGGCTGTACTGAAACAAAATATATAACGATCGCCCCGCCAACACCAAGCAAGCAGGATGAAGCCAAATCAAAGTTGCAGGAAATTTATCAACAGCAATTGGCTTATCGGCAGAATACCGGAGTTTTTTGGCCAGCCGGAGGTATCGAAGGCTCCGCAGCAAATCCGTATGCATTTCTCCCGATTGGTGTGGATTTTAATTGCACCAATCGCTATTCCTATGTTTTCACGGTAGTTTATGACAGTGTTTTTGTCTGTAGAGCAACTTCTGGTATTTTGGATGGCGACGCTACGACAGACGTGTGGACGATTGACGAGAAAGGCTCATTGGTGGTTGTTTCTGACGATACGAGATCCTAATCAGGTTGAAAGAAGCGTAGTGAATTGGCGACTTTTCAAGCTGGAAAAGGAGATAACCCTTGCAGAACGCAAGGCGGCCGGCTCGCCGCCAATGGCCTCTTCGGAACCCAAAAAGCCCCGCGGCAAGGTAAGTCGTTGATGGACAAGGAAGATGAAAATAAAGCGGTTTTGGAACGGGGTTTGCCATAAAAAGGGGTGCGAGGGACGTATGCCTAAACTTATGAGACGGGACAAAGGGTTCACCTTGATAGAGTTGATGATTGTGGTGGTTATCATCGGCATTTTGGCGGCGATGGCTCTGCCGCGTTTCATGTTGGCAACCGTCAAAGCCAAGCAGTCGGAGGCAAGAACGATTTTAAAGGAAGTTTATACAATGCAGCTATCTTACAGACAGCAGTACGATGGATATTGGGGAGCCGGCGTTTCTGCTTATGCAAACGGAGCAGACACGGCTTTTGCACGGATTGGTGTCGATATTGCTTCAAACTCAAGATATACCTATACAATGACAGTTGCAAATGCCACCGCTTTTATCTGCGTCGCAACTGCCAGTTCTCCGGCTTTAGACACGGATCCGGCCGCTGATGTCTGGCAAATTGACAATACCGGCAATCTGGTTGTCACTTCCGACGACGCGATATTGTAAGTCAAGAATCGGCACGATTAAATCAAGCCCCGCAAGAGCGGGGCTTTTTTGTTGTGCCTCACCGGCCATTTACGCCGATACGTTCCAGAATTTTTCTTCGCTTCGGCGGCTATTCGGATTGGATAAAATGGCCGGGTTTTCGATGTCCAAGGCCCAATTCAATGGATTGCCCTTAATGTATTCCCGGATTTTGTTTAGGGAGGATTCATTGCGGATAATATGTTCGTAATAATTCCGTTGCCAGATGGGAAGGCCCGGCATTCGTCGAAATTCGTTTATTCGTCGAGCAGAGAATGTCTTGAACGCCCGGACAATTTCCGCCAGTGAACGTTTCTTCGAATTTTCACCTGTAGGGGCAGGTTTTAAACCTGCCCGGGGGGTGGAAAGGGCGGGTTTCAAACCCGCCCCTACAAGGATGATAATCCCGTGAATATGATTGGGCATAATGACAAATTTATCCAATTCAATCGACGGGTAATGTTCGGGCAATTCATCCCAAACCTTCTGGACTATCAGCCCGAGGTCATTCAATCGCATCTGGCCATCTATGATTTCGCCAAAGAGAGATTCTCTATTCCCAGTGCAGATGGTTATGAAATATCCACCCTCCCTGGAATAATCGTAGCCCCGCAGCCGAATGGAACGGCGCTGGGGTTTAGGCCGGTTCTCTATTGACATTCGGCAAAAAATGCATGGACATTTCGGTTTGTCAATGGTAGGGGCAGGTTTTAAACCTGCCCGGATGGTGGCAAGGGACGGGTTTAAAACCCGCCCCTACAAAGACCATTCTGATCATTCGCATTTTGCAAAATAATTGGCGGGTTACCCTTGGAATCCGTGTAGGGGCGGGTTTGAAACCCGCCTGGAGTTTGCGGCCTTCTGTAACCGTTTGTAAACAAATCACTTGCGAGGCCGAAAAAATGCCCGGCTTGGGCATCTTTTGGCATTGGGGTTGCGTAACTGTTAGCCGACGATTATGAAAACCAATAACCAAAGGGAGGAACAGATGTTCAACAAGAAAAACAGCCAGAAGGGTTTCACCCTTATCGAGCTGATGATCGTGGTGGTCATCATCGGTATTCTGGCGGCTCTGGCGATTCCGCGTTTTATGCGCGCGACGACCAAGTCCAAACAGTCGGAAGCCAAGCAGATTCTGAAGCAGGTTTACACGATGCAGCAGGCCTTTCGGCAGGAAAAAGACCGATATTGGTCAACTGCTTTGATAGCCGGTCCGGCGACGCCGAACGCCTTTGACAGTATTGGCGTGGAAATCGGGTTAACCGCCCGTTACTCCTATGACTTCACCGTGGCGAATGCTACGGCTTTCACCTGTCGGGCGCGGGCTCTCGCCAAAGACCTGGACGACGACGCGACGGTTGATACTTGGCAGATTGATCAAACCGGAAACCTCATCGTCACGACCGACGACGCGATACAGTAACCTTGCGTCACGAAAAAGCCCCCCGTACGGGGGGCTTTTTTTTGCTCTGTTAACCTCACCCCCTAACCCCCTCTCCGACGCGGAGAGGGGGAAAGGGTTACGGAAAAGGTGTTTTTTACCGAAAACAAGAAAGGGGATATGGATAACCGCTTGGAGCGTTTTTGTCTTTTGGCCTCGTTCATTTTGCCTTTGGGGGTCTATTTCTACACGGCCGCGCCGGGACCCTTCTGGGAGGATTCCGCCACCTTTTCGATGGCGGCGGCCACCCTTAGCTTACCTCATTCGCCCAGCTTTCCGTTGTGGGTTTTGATTGGCAAGCTTTTCAGTTGGCTTATTCCGCATAACCCCGCACGGGCCACCAATATGATGTGCGGGCTTTTTGGGGCGGCGGGAGCGGCTCTATTCTTCCTGTGCGTTAAAAAGGTTTTGGCGGATATTTTTGTAACCCCTTCCCTCGACTTCTCTCGGGACAAGCCCCAATCCTCCACGATAAGGGAAGAGGAAACGACCGGTGTTTTGGCGACAAATCCTGCGGTTGTGACTTTAACGGCGCTGGGAGCGGCTTTGGTTTTTGCCTTCAGCCAGACGGTCTGGCTGCAGGCCGTGCGGGCGGAAGTGTACTCTCTACAGTTGATATTGATCTTTTCGGTTCTGCTGATTGCGCTGTCGTTGGAAAAGATCGATAAGCCAACCCATTTTTTCCTTTTGGGTGCGTTTCTGTGGGGACTTTCGGCCACCAATCATCCGCTGCAGTCGGTTTCGATTTTGCCGGGGCTTTTAATTATGGGCTGTTATAAATCCGACAACTGGAAAGAAGAACTGTCTAAATGGGGTTGGGTGGCCGGTCTAATCCTGCTTGCGGCCACGATGTATTTGTTTTTGCCCATCCGCTCCGCCCAGGACCCGTATTTCAACTGGAACCAGCCGGACAATTGGGAGCGTTTCTGGGCCGCCCTCACCCGTTCCGGCAGTTGGCAGGAGTCCATCGACGACACGCCGACCAACGTTTCCTATCCCAATATGATGCGGCTCGCGGTCTTTTTTCAATCGGAATTTTCGGCGGTTTTCTGGCTTTTAGTCATCCCGGGAGCTCTTGTACTCGCGCATCATTTACCCCGGATCGGCCTGGGTGTTTTTGTGCTTTTGTTGTCCAATTTTCTGGTGACCTTGTGGGCGGCGGAATTCAACCCCTATAATATGGATATCTTGGGATATCTCTCTTTTGGGACCGGACTGGCTGTTTTGACGGCGACGGCGGGTTTGATGCAAGTCCTTACTTGGCTGTCAAAGGGCGTGTCCCGATTTGCGCTAAAAATTAGCTGGGCAGTTCCCGTTCTTACGATGTCATTTGGTCTTTTTTTGGCGGCAAAAAATTGGGGCGAATGCGATTTACATCAGAGCAGCTGGCCGCAAAAAATTGCGGAAGAGAGCTTGCGTTCCCTGCCGCCCAACGCCGTCGTTGTTTACTCTTCCGACCGCCTGCTGACCGCCGCTTTGTACCAGCAGGGGGCTTTGGGGCAAAGGCCGGATGTGGCCATTGTCTTGTCAAATGTTTTTTTTCAACCGCACTTGGCCGAATGGACACGGCACCGTTATCCGGATTTGATTATCGATTCAATCCCGAATAGTGCCAAACCGTTGACTCAACTCCGGCGCGGCTTTGCGGCGTTCTGTCAAAAAAACGAACGGCCGATTTTCACCCAGCTGGGGTATCACATCAGCGATTGTCGCTACTTTTGGCCCTTCGACTATCTCCTTGAATTCCGGCGAGAGAAGGTGGGGCTGGAGGTGCCGAAGCAGGTGGTGAACTTTGTGCGCAAGACCTACATCGGGGGGTCGGATAAACTCACGCGGGAAAGCTTAGAATTAGAAATATACAATTGGGGGGCCTACTTGTCCAAGATTGGTGCTCCGGAGACCGATGATTTGCTCAAACTGGCGACGGAATACGACGGCGAGAACCCGCGCACCTGGGTCACGGTGGGTAAGGCGTACCTCTATGCCCGGCAGTATCCTTTGGCCGAGACCTGCTTTAAGCTGGCGCTTTCTTATGATCCATACTGGGGAGAGGCGTACTTTTTTCTGGCCACGGCACTTCAGGAGCAGGGAAAATTTGACGAGGCCAAGGAGGCCCGGGCGGAGGGGAACTGGCTTTTACCGGACAAATTAAAACCGATGGGGCGAGAAGATGAAAAAACGACAAGATAACAGGTCACTGCAAAGACAATTATACGGCGTCTCCGTGGTGGTGCCGATGTACAACGAGGAGCAAAACGTCTCCTCGACTTTGTCCCGCATCGCCGCCGCCTTCCGGGCCATTGGCGGGGATTGGGAAATCATTGCCGTGGATGACGGCTCCACCGACCGGACGGCGCTTTCGGTTTTGAGCTTTGCCGAGCAGGAGCCGCGCGTCCGGCTCGTCTCCTATTTCCCCAACCGCGGGCGGGGCTGGGCGCTGCGGCAGGGGTTCGCCGCCTCCGCCAAGGAAATCATCATCACCGCCGACGCCGATTTGTCCTACAGCGAGGAATATCTTTTGGCGATGGCCCAAATTCTGCAGGCCCACCCAGAAGTGGATATCGTGGTCGCCTCGCCTTATACCAAGGGAGGCGGGGTGGAAAACGTCCCTTTGTGGCGGCTTTGGATTTCCAAGCTGGGGAACAAAATTTTGGGCTTCGCCATGAAGAGGGGGCTGGCCACCGTCACTGGAATGGTGCGGGGCTACCGCAAGAAGGTTCTGGAAGCGCTGGAGCTGGAAGCGGAAGGGAAGGAAATTCATCTCGAAATTCTGGCCCGTGCCCTTGGTATGGGCTATCGCGTGGTCGAAATGCCTGCGGTTTTGAAAGCCCGCAAGCTGGGGAAATCAAAGTTCAAATTCACCGCCACGGCGGTTTCCCACATCCTGTTCTCCTTCCATGAAAAGCCGGTTCTGCTTTTCGGCGGGGTCGGTTTGTTTCTGGTTTTGCTTTCGTTTGGCGGGGCGGTGTATATCTGGTATCTCTGGCAAGAAGGGAATTTGAACCCGACCCGGCCTTTGGTCACTCTTACGGTACTGGCTTTCCTGGCCGGTCTGGCGACTTTGTTTTTCGGCTTCCTCGGCACCCAGCTCGTGCACTTAAAGCGGGAAATCTACCGTATCCAAAAAACGGCCAAGGAAACAATGCTGAAACTGGAAGAGCTTTCCGGCGGAAAAGAACAGTTGGATTTTCAAGTGCGGGTCGAAAAGAGAAATAGAGAGAAGGTGAAGGTATGAAGCTGGGGCTTGTCACCAACCGCTATCCGGCCGGGAAGGGGGATACCGCCAGCCCGTTCGTGAAGGACTTCGTCCATGCCCTGCGCGAAAGGGGGCATAAAGTTTCTGTTTTCACGCCGGAATACGTCGTGGATCATCCCGCCAGCGACCCGGAGGTTTTCCGCTTCCCCTGGTCCGGCTCGATTGCCCCCATCGGCTCGCTGAATTACAAAAATCCGCTCAACTGGCTCAAGCTGGCCAACTTTCTTTACAGCGGGCGGAAGGCGGCGATGCCGTTCGTGCTCACCCACGATGTCGATTATCTTTTGGCTTTGTGGGCGCTCCCTTCCGGCTACTTCGCCCGCTACTTGAGCCAGCGCACCGGCATTCCGTACTCCGTCTGGTGTCTCGGCTCGGACGTGTACAAATGGTCGGAGCGCCCCTTTTTCGGGCTTTTGACCCGCCAGGTTCTGCAGGGGGCCGACCATCTGTTCGGCGACGGGTTTGATTTGTGCCAGAAGGTGGAGGAGCTTTCCGGCCGGGAGTGCCGTTTTCTCCCCTCCGCCCGCCGCCGCGAAAAACGGACGGTTCTTCCCAAAACAAACTACAACCGCTTTTTCTATCTGGGCCGGCTGGAGCGGGAAAAGGGAATCGAGGATATGCTTCTGGCCTTTTCCTACGTGGCGAAAAAGAAGCCGGCGGTCCTGGAAATCGCCGGCTGGGGAAGTTTGGCCGGCGAAATCCCCAGACGGTTGGCCGAGCTGAAACTGGGGGACAAGGCAATTTTTCACGGTAAAATTTCTGAAAAGGAGGCGGCGACCTATCTGCGCCGGGCCGCCTGCGTTTTGATCCCCAGCCATTCCGACTCCATTCCGCTCGTTTTGACCGAAGCGGTGGCCTCCGGAACGCCGGTGATCGCCACGGACGTGGGGGATATGGGGTATCTGGTTCGAAAGTTCAGTTTGGGAAAAGTGGTTCCGCCGCACGACCCGGAAAGCCTGGCGCAGGCGATGTTTGCCTTCATGCATGAAAAAAGGAATTACGACCCGGCTTCCTCCGGGCTTCTTGACCTTTTGGATGTTAACCGGGCGGCCAACGACTTTTTGAAGGTAATTGCCCGCAAGCGGAGCGGACAGCCGCTGCGGAGCCAGATGGCGAATCTGTTTGATTAAGATGATGGCGGTAGATGTTCCCGAAAAGCAAACCGGCGTTTTCTTCGACCGGTTCTGGAAAAAACAGGAACCGGAACGGGTGGATAAGCGGACGTTGCAGCGCTGGCAGTTTGTTGAAAGCAATCTTTCCTCCCTCCCGGGGAAGAAAATTCTGGATGTCGGCGCCGGGCGGGGGCTTATCGCCCGGATGCTGATGGAAAAAGGATATGAGGTTTCGGCCTGTGACGTCTCCTCCGACTCGGTCCAACTGCTGCGGCAGCAGGGACTGGTCGGCTTTGTCTTCGATTTGGAGGAGGATGAGCTGGAGCAGAAATACGACGCGATTTTCTGCATGGAAGTTTTGCAGTACCTGCGTTATCCGGAAAAGACGGTCGCAAAACTGAAAGCGGCCTTGAACCCGGACGGCATTTTGGTCATCTCCGTGCCGAACGAGTTTCACCTCCTGCGCCGGCTCGGAATTCTCCTTGGGCGTACAAGCTGGGCCGGTATCCAAACTCCGCATCTACGGCTATTTGACCGGAAAACGGCGCTTCAACTATTCGCACAATGCGGGCTCAAAACGAGGCGGATGATTCCGGTCACCCTCTGCCCGCCGGGACTTTGGGGGGAGAGGTTGGCGCAGCTTCTGGCCCGCTGGCTGCCGGACTGGTTTTCCCTCTCGATAATCTTTTACCTAAGGAGCGAGGATGGGGAAGCTGCCGCAAGTTGATCTGTCCATAGAACGGCGCTGGGGGCCGGAGGGGACTTTTTCGGAGCGTTTTCCCATTCTTTTCCGGAAGGGGGAACGGAATTTAAAGGCCGAGAAGGTTATTCGGGTTTTGGCTGACTTCGCCGGGGATTTGTCCGTCATGACCTGTCTTGATTTAGGGGCTTCCACCTGCATTATGTCCCGCTATTTTGCCGAGCATTTCAAAACCGTTTTGGCCTTGGACAACGACAAAGTAGGCCTGCAATACGGAAAAGAGAACGCCTCTCCCAATTTGATCCCCATCTGCGGGGACGGGGCGCGACTGCCCTTGCCGGATGAATCGGTGGACGCCATCATCTGCAACCAGGTGTACGAGCATATTGAAAACCAGACCGGGCTGGTGGCGGAGATGTATCGCGTCCTGAAACCGGCCGGCTGCGTCTATTTTGGGGCGGGGAACCGCTACGTTTTGGTCGAAGCCCACTACAAGTTGCCATTTTTATCCTGGCTGCCGCGCAAACCGGCCAACTGGTACATGCATTTAACCGGCCGGAAGATGGATTACGACGTGTTTCTGCTTTCCTGGCGGGCTTTGCGGAAGCTTCTTTTCCGTTTTGAAATCACGGACTACACGTTCAGGGTTCTGGAAAACCCGGAAAAATTCTCGGCCACCGACGTGGTGCCGAAGTGGATGAAATGGATAAAACCCTCCCTGCTGAAACCGTTCAAAACGGCCCTGCCGGCCTGGGTCTTGGTGCTGACCAAAAAACCGGCTTAGCGCGGCTCTGGTCGGTTTTTTTCCCGGTTCTCCAGTACGCCGCGGCCGGCTGGTTTTTGTGGTTTTACTATCAGACCATCCGCGCCGACTGGGGAGAAATCGTGCGATACGGTTTTCATCCGAACGCGCTTTGGTTCGGGCTGGGGGCGCTCCTACTTCTTTTGGGGCATTCCTGGCAGCCGGCCGCATTCTGGTTCAATTTCAAATTCACGGGGGTCTCCATCCCGGTGCGCGACAGCTACAAAATTTACTGCATGGCGCACATCGCCCACTACCTGCCGGGGCGCATTTGGTCGTACTTGAGCTTCGCCTATTTAGGGAAATTTTTGGGGATTTCGCCAAGCCGGCTGCTGGCCGCCTTGTATCTGGGATTCGTTGCCTCGCTTCTTTCCGGGGCAGCCTTCACAATTTTCGCCTTGCCGCTTTTCAAGCAACTGGGTCTTCCCACTTGGGCTCTGGCCGCTTTTGTCGTCTTGCTTCTGATTCTGTTTATCCCCAAAGTTTTTCACGGCATCATCAAAACCTTCGGGCGGCTGGTGCGGACGCCGATGGCGGAGCTGCCCGAACCGTTCGGCTGGCGGCCCGTTTTTTTATCCTCGGTTTACTACGGGTTCAGCTGGTTTTTGAATTCCGCCGGAGTGGTCTTTCTGGCCCTTTCTTTCCACTCCTTGACGTTCCGAGAAGTATTGTACTCCCTTTCCGCCTTTCCTTTGGCCTATCTGGCGGGGTATCTGGCCTTCTTTGCCGCCGGGGGATTGGGGGTACGGGAAGGGGTGATGCTGGCCTTGCTTTCGGCCTATCTGCCGCCGTATGCCGCCGCGACGGTTCCGATTGCAGCCCGGCTTCTGACTTTGACCTATGAAGGGGTTTGGTTTTTGGCAGCGTGGAGAATGCCTTGGAAAAGTAAAGGGGAGCAACTTGGATGATGATAATTCTTGAGTTTATTCCCGCGGCGGTTGCCTTTGCCCTCGGGTTGATTTTTGGCAGTTTTGCCAATGTCGTCATTTACCGGCTGCCGCGCGGGCTTTCGGTCGTCCGGCCGCGAAGCTTCTGCCCTGCCTGCCAAAAAACGATTCCCTGGTGGGGGAATGTCCCGCTTTTCAGCTATCTTTTTTTGGGCGCCAAATGCGCGTTCTGCAGAACGCCGATTTCCCCCCGCTATTTTTTCGTGGAGCTTTTCACCGCCGCGTTGTTTCTGACCGCCTTCCTTTCGATTGGCTGGGGATGGAAGCTTTTCTTTCTGTTTTACCTGAATTTTGCCTTGGTGGTCATTTTCTTCATCGATCTTGAATTCCGAATAATCCCGGACTGGTTCACCCTCCCCGGCATTCTCTTGGGAATGGGGTATGCATTCTTGAATCCGGCAGTCGGCTGGCAGAACGGGCTTATCGGCCTTATAGTCGGCGGCGGCGGATTTCTTCTTTTGGCCCATGCCGGCGAGTTAATCTTCAAAAAGGAAAGCATGGGCGGGGGGGACGTCAAAATGGCGGCGATGCTGGGGGCCTTTTTGGGGTGGCAAAAGCTTCTTTTGGTTTTCTTTCTGGCCTCCTTGGTCGCCGTTTTAACCTTCTTCGTCATCCGGTTGTTGAAACCGAAATCGCTGGCGGACCGGCTGATTCCGTTCGGCCCGTTTTTGGTAATCGCCGCGCTCGTGGCCTACTACTGGGGCGGGGAGCTGATTTCCCTTTACACGGAGCGGTTCCTGGCTATCCGATAGCCGGCCAAAACAGAAAATCGCTGTCAGTTTTTGACCGCTTGCGACTCTTTCGGGCGGGCGAAAATCTCCCCCAGGAGTTCTTTGGCCCCCCGCCAGGCCAGAACAATCCAAAGAACGACCGGCATGGCGGAGTTGATGGAGATGGCGGGTATGAAAAGGCGGTAGAACCGCCGGTCGCGCCCCCAAAGAGTTTGATAGTGGTTCAAAACCAAGCTGAAAAAAAGATGCCAGGTGAAAAGTATCGCCAGGCCGAGAAGTAGGGCCGTCAACCGTTTCTTCCACCCCAAGGCGGGAGTGACCAGAATCAAAGCAACCAGCGGCACGGCGTTCATATAATGCGCCTTTAGCACGAACAGGTTCAACTGTTTTTCCCCCAGCGCCTTGGCCGCGGGGACAATGACGGCCCCCATCAGCTTTTGGTAATTGACCTGCCCCCATTCCATCCAAAGCCAGAAGAGGGGAAGCGAGACGGCTATCAGAAGAAGAAAAAATCTAAGCAGTTTGGACATTCCGAAAGACCGCCAGCTTTATCCAGAGGATGAAAACGCCTAAAATCATCAGAATCAAAGTGGCCTGCCAGAAATAGACATGCATGAAATCAAACAGGTTGGGACTGCCGTGGGCTTGAACGTAGGCCAACAGCATCATCCGGAGAATATTTATGCCGTACAAAAGGGGGAGGCCGAAAAGTATCCCCCATCCCTTTTTCCGCCAGCCGGTCGGAAAGGCAATAACAGCGGCGGCGAAAATTATCATCTCATAGGCCCCCGTGCATTCCTCGATAACCTGCAGGGCGATTTTTTCACCGGAAATCAAACTTCCGGCCGCCGACGTTTTGCCCCCCGCCAGCGAATAGCAGCCGCTCACCATCCTGGCCGTAGCTGCCGTGAAGCCGTTGCGAAAAGCATCCCAGCGGCTGGAAATTTGGGAGTAAAGGGCCCCCAAGAGAATCAAAAACAAAAGAAATTTTCCCACAAACCGGAAGGCGGGGGATTTCCAAAAACGCGGGGAAAGGTTTTTTCGGGCGACCGTCGGGCTGGTCTTCATACCGTTGGTCATAAATTATACGGAAAATCCGGGGGAGCGTTGTTGTTTTTTTTGAAGGGGAGGTTATACTTAATAAAGGGTTATGCGAAAAATCGGGGTCTGGCTGGCAATCTTCCTGGGATTTTGTCCTTTCGCCTTCGGAACAGAAAGTCTGGTGCGGGTGCCCATAACTTCCAAAATGCAGCTTTTGCACCTGCTCGCTTCCGGACTGGATGTGGCCTACATGGAGCCGGAGGGGGCGTTCGTTGACATCGTGGCCGACAGTTTCGAAATCAACCAGCTTCGGTTCATGGGTTTTTCCCCTTTTGTAGCCGTGCCGGATTTGCGCGCGCAGGGTGCCGGGCTTCTGGGGGCATCGATGGGGGGATACCACACCTATTCCGAGGTGAAGAGCTTTTTGGATTCGATTCGAGCCGCGCGCCCCGATCTGGTCTCGCCGGTTTTTACCATCGGGCAGTCGCTGGAGGGGCGGGAAATCTGGGGCGTCAAGATCTCCAACCTGCCGAACGGCAGCGACGGGCGGCCGGAAGTGCTGTACACGGCCCTGACCCACGCCCGGGAACCGATGAGCATGGAGGTTCTGCTTTACACCATCCGGCATCTGTTGCAAAACTACGATTCCGACCCGTTTGTAACCGGGCTTTTGAACGGCCGAGACCTGTACTTTATCCCGGTCGTGAACCCTGACGGCTACGTCTATAACCAAACCACCAACCCTTCCGGAGGCGGTTTTTGGCGAAAAAACCGCCGGCCCAACGCAGGGGGCAGTTTTGGTGTGGATTTGAACCGAAACTTCGGATACCTCTGGGGTTTGGATGAGTTCGGATCCAGCTCGAATCCGGCCAATGAAACGTACCGCGGTGCGGCTCCGTTTTCCGAGCCGGAGACCCAGCGGCTGCGGGATTTCGTTCTCTCCCGCAATTTCAAGATTGAAATCGATTACCACACCTATTCCAACCTCTGGCTTTTTCCCTGGGGATACGGCACGGAGCCGGCGGCGGACTACTGGCTGTACCGCGCCCTGGCCGATTCCGCCGTGCAGCACAACGGTTACATTCCCGGCCCCGGATGGCAGCTTTACTTGACCAATGGCACTTCCATCGACTGGGCCTACAGCTCCAACACCGCCAGTCCGATTTACAGCTTTACACCGGAAGTGGGCGGGCCGAACGATGGCTTTTGGCCCTCCCTTCCCCGGATTCCAGTTCTGGCGGCAGAAAACTTAATGCCCAATCTGTTCTATGCCTCGATTGCCGATAACCCCAAAAAAATTCTTCCCCCCGAGCCGCCGGAGTTTTTGTCCCTGGACACGCAAGTGGCGAACGGCGCGGCGGAATTGGAATGGCGGCAGTCCGATCCCGGCAACCCAGCGGGCGGTTACCTCCTGAAAATCTCAAGGGAACCGCAGACAATTATCGATTCCGTTCGGAACACAGACCATTGGAAGCTGGTGGGTTTCAGTATCGTGCCCTCCCCCGACGATACCGCCAAAAAATCATTTTTCTCCGGGGCCGATCCGGCCTTGATAGCCGTCCTGGATTCCAAAAACGCCTATTTGGTCGGTCCGAACGACACGCTGCGGGCCGAGACCTATTATAACATCGAGCCGTACTTTGATTACGCCTACGGAGAGATTTCCACCGACGGGGGTAGGAGTTTTCATCCCTTGACGGGAAACCATGCCACCCCCGACGGCTCCCCTTTCAACCGGGAGCAAAAGGGAATCACCGCCTCCCCGGGTTTATGGACGGGAATGGAGTTTCCGCTGAATGCCTACGCCGGCCGGAAGGTGCGTTTCCGATTCAGTTACTTCACCGACCTCGGGTATACGCCGGGCGGGATTTACCTGCGAAACATTTATCCGGTTTTACGCTTTGCCAAAGACACGGTCCTCTCCCTGCCGGCGGAAAGCACATTTGCTTTTGAATTGGATGCTCCCGGTGAATATTACTTCTCGGTTGCCGCAGTCGACTCGCAAGGACAAACGGGTCGGTTCGGCGACTGGGTCAAAAAGACCGTGACCTTCAGCCCGCATTTCATGGATTTGAACGGGGACGGAAAAGCAACGCCGGCCGATTTGGTTCTGGAGTTGAACTACGTTTTTATGGGGCTTACGCCCCCCCACCGTCCGCAACGGGGGGACGCCAATGGTGACGGACAGCTTTCATCCGCGGACGTGGTGCTTTTTTTGAACTTCATCTTTGCCGGGCAGATTCCGTAACCGTTCAGCAGGCAGGGTTACGGTAAATACAGCTCCCTTGGTTCCGTCCTTTAGCCGAATCTCCCCTTCCAGCAGGTGAACGGCCTTTTTGGCCAAAGCCAGCCCCAGCCCGGTGCCGTCCCGCTTGGTTGTAAAAAAGGGGGTGAAAAGCTTCTCTTTTTCTGTTTCGGCAACGCCCGGGCCGGAATCGGCGACTTCGATTTTCCATCCCATCGGAGTTTGAGAAGCTTCAAGCGTTACTTTAACCATTCCCCCATCCCCGGCCGCCTCGGCGCCGTTTAAAATCAGGTTGGAAAAAATCTGCTTGAGCAGGGCGGCATCCGAACGGACGGAGGCCTCCAGGGGGGCGTTTAGCCGGAAGCCCGCGGAAGGGAAGCGGGGTTTGAGCGAGGCGATGGTTTCTTCCAAGAGCCCCCGCAAGTCCAGAGTTTCAAGAAACACCTCTCCCGGCCGGGCGTATTCCAAAAACCGTTTCAGGGTCTCCTCGGCGGCCTGGGATTCCCGCAGAAGTTCGCCGGCGGTTTTGTGCGAAGGGTGGTCCTCCCCCACCGCCTTGGCCAAAAGTTTTCCGTAACCGACCATCACGGCAAGGGCGTTGCGCAGTTCGTGGGCCAGCCCGGCGGCGGTTTCCCCCAAAAAGGCCCAGTGCTCCTTTTCCTTCAATTTTGTTTCCATTTCCTTGAAATCGGTCAAATCGGAGACCAGAAGGGCCTTTCCCAAATTTTCCCCGTTAGGGTTCGTGATGGCGGAGGCGGAAACGGCCAATATTTTGGTCTGCCCTCCCATCTGCACTTCCAGTTCAACGCTTTCGGCCGGGTGTCCCGGCTTCACCTCCGGCAGAACTTTTTTCAGCGATCCGGGAAGCCGCCGGTTTTCATTCAATCCCAAAAGCAGTCCCGCGGCGGGGTTGAAATCAACAATGTCCCCGTTCGGGTCGAAGATGACAATGCCGGAGCCCAAACTGTCGATTAAATGTTTGCTCAAAGCGGAGTAATGCAGGGCCTTTTTCTCCGATTCCTCGTACAGCCGGGAAAGCTCCTGTTCCTTGGCTTTCAGCTCGGCCAGCGCTTTTTCAAACCGGGCGATGACCAGTTCGGCCGGGTCCTCCCCCGGTGTTTTGGCCGGAGCAAGATGGGCCTCGGCCGCCTTTTTCTCCACCGCCTCGAAGGGGGCCAAGACAAAGCGCCAGAGCAGGCTCACCGTGGCGGCCATTAAAAGGAACCCCAGAATCCAGAAGAAGGTCTGCAGCCGGAAAAGCTCCTCCAACCTTCCCAGCGGATCGGCTTGGGCGATGACGAAACCGGCCGGCCGGTTGGTTCCCGCCGGAAAGGAGTAGGTTATCGTGAAATGCCCCCCGAATTCAATCGGGCCGGAAAGTGACGGCTCATTCACCGGCCGGTAGTCGGTTGCAAAGCCGGTTTTGTTGTCCAGGGCGGTCCAGACGGTGGGGAGGGGGCCGTTGAAAAAACCGACGGCCAAAAGCTCCCGCTCGAAAAGAAACTTCTGCACCAGAGCCCGGGCCTCTTCCGGGCGGGAGGAATTCCCGGCCAGGCGGGAGAGCTGGGCGGCGGCGGCTTCAAGTTTTACTTTAATCTCGGTTTTCAGCGCGTTTTTGGCCCGGTAGGAAAGCCAGAGAAAGGAAAAATTGCTGATCAAAAAAAACAAAATCAAAAGCAGGGTGGAAAGTTTCAACGTAAAACTCCACCGTCCGAGCTTCTCCGGCATATTCAAATTATCGGCAAAAAAAGGCCGCCAGGGAGGCCCCAGCGGGTCTGGGCCCTCTTCCGGGGGGTGCGGAAGCTCCTGGCGGCGGGGAATTTTTTCTGGTCGTTTGCTACATCGCGTTTATCGCACGAGCATCATTTTTTTGGTTTCGGCAAACTTTTCCAGCCGCAGCCGGTACAGATACAGCCCGGAGGAAACTACCCGGCCGGATTCGTCCCTGCCATCCCAGCTTTTTTGATGCAGTCCCGCCCCCTGATGGCCGGAAACCAGCGTCTTCACCTTTTCCCCCAGCAGATTGAAAATCTGCAACTCCACCGGGCCGCTTTTTTCCAGCGTGTAGGCAATCACGGTGGCCGGGTTGAAGGGGTTCGGATAATTCTGCGCCAGTTGAAAGTTTTTCGGCCGGTTGAAGATCCCGTCATCCACGTCGGTCGGCGCCTGCACGAAGAAATCGGCGGTCATCGTGTCGCCGGAGTTGGAGATGTTGGTCACCTGCACCAACGAGCCGGCTCCCGCATAGCCGTTGGAATTGGGAGCGGAGGAAGCGTGGAAATTCCGGTTCACCGTCGAGCCGGGATAGGGGTCACCGGAATTGCCGCTGTTCAGATTTTTTTCCAGTTGAAAGAGATTGTCGGCCTGCACCAAGGCGACTTTGTAATGGCCGGTGGACGGGCTGTTCGGCGGGTACCAGGGGCGGTTGTTGCCGGAAGAAACCGTGTCGTCGATGTGCCAGATTAAAAGACCGGAGGAAGTCAAGGCCGTGTCGTATCCCCGGCGCTGGCGGTTTTCCACCAGAAAATATTCCGGGCCGATGGTGCCGTTCGTCCAGAGCCGGAAAATTCCGGCATTGGATCGCTCGGCATACGGAATCCGGACGCCGGTCTGGTTATTTGCAATCACGCCCGCCACGGCAAATCCCAGCTCGATTTTGCACCAGGCGTCGAAGTGGGCGGGGGAGGCGCCCATCGGGCTGCCGTTCCAGCTGCCGCCCGCCATCACGCTCCAGCGCCCGACACCCTGCGAGCCGCCGTCCGTGTCGTACAGATCCGGAAGCCCGCCGATGGCGTGGCCGAACTCGTGGCAGAAAACGCCGATGGTCACGTCGCCGGGGTTCGTAAAATATTCCGGTTCCATGCTGTAATTGAAGATATAAACCCCGTCCCGCAGCCGCGGGGTGATTCCCCATTTGTGGGACCAGATGTCGTTGGGATTGCCCGAGACTTCCGCCCCCCGTCCGGCGTGAACAAAGGTGATGCCGTCTACAAAGCCGTCGTTGTCGTTGTCGTAATCGGCAAAGTTGACCAGCGGGTTTATCAAATCCACGGCATCCTCCACCAGCTTTTGGGCGTTCTGGGGATAGGCCCCGAAGCCGTTTGTCCCGTTCGCATAATAGGCCAAAGTCTGCGGCGCCCGCAGCCAGCCGGTGGAAGAGGGATAATTCAAGGTAACCAAATCAAAATTGCCATAGGAGTTTTCGTCGTAATAGCGCCAGACCGAGTTTTGGGTTTTGGCGAATACCAACGAATCGAAAAAAACCGGCGCCACCTGCGAATTTTTATCCGAAAAATCGACCATGACCACCAGCATATTGAACGGCCCGGCGGCCTTGGTTTTGGCCGGCGCCAGCGCCTTCAACTGCGCCGGGTTGAAACCGGCTTTGGCCAGCTCTTCTTCGCTGACCATCAGATTATGCCGGGGGGCTTTCAACTCCCCCCTTTGAATCTTGTCCAAAACCTCCGGATGGGGCGGCATGGCCAAAAGTGCCGGGCTTAAGAAAAGCTGTATGGTCAGTCCCAAGACGAATCGGCGCATAAGTTCCCCTTTCGAGAATCAGCGGATATGCAAGAACCCGGTTACACCGGAATGTTGAAGGCGGGTTTCCGATACGGGTTGGCTCCCGGACGGGCGGGCGCCGCAGCGCAGCCAGGATAAAACGACCAGAATGAGAAAGATGGCTCCCAGAATGGTCACCAGTTTTCCCAAAAATCCCGTCCAGCTTAAGACCCCTTTTTCTTCTTGCATTTTCCCCCTCTTTTATCCCGCCAATAGTTGGGCAAGGGGTATGCCGGAAAGGGGTGCTTGAGAGTGCAGTCGTAAGTCCAAGCCGGACTTGCCACTTTTGGGCCATTTTGCACAATGCAAACGGCTGTGGTTTTATCCCTACTTTACGGTTTTAAAAATTATAGGGGGAAAGCCAGAGAAAATTGGGGAGGGGCTAAGGCGAATAAAGCTATTTTTAAGAAAGTGGGGAGGAGGGTTCGCGAACCGTCCTACACCGGCCGCCCAAACCGCCGGTGAATCTCCGCCAACGGCAGTTCGATAATCGTGGGGCGACCGTGGGGGCAGTTGTAGGGGTTTTCGGCGGCGAAAAGCAAATCGAAAAGATTCTCCATCTCCGCGATGGTCAGCTTTTCCCCCGCGCGGACAGCAGAATGGCAGGCCAGGGAGCGGGCCACCCGCCTGGAGGGCTCCAAGTCCTTTTTGTCGCTCTCCAAATCATCCAGAATTTCGCGCAACAATTTTGAGGGGTTTTTCTTTTGAGCCAGCGGGGGAGTGCCGCGAAGAAGCAGGGTGCGGTCGCCAAAAGGGGAAAGGTCGAAACCAAACGATTCAAAAAAATTTTGGTTCTGCACGAAGGTTTGGAGCTCGGTCGGCGTCAACTCCACCGTCTCGGGAAAAAGCAGTTCCTGCGATTCGGCTTTGTGCTCCCCCAAATTTGTCAAAATCTTTTCGTACAAAACCCGTTCATGGGCGGTGTGCTGGTCAATTAACAAAAGTTTTCCCTTCACCTGCGCCAGAATGTAAATATCCGCAAACTGCCAGAAGAGGGGGGAAAAGTTGGGTTGCGGATGAGCATTTTCCAACCCCCCAGCAGGGGCCGGGGGACTACCCATTAGAGAGGAAGGTGGAAAGGGAAAAACCTTTTGCTGATAGGAAAGGTCGGGCGGTGAGAAATTGCCGGTTAACCCACCAGCAGGGGCTGGTGGGCTACCCAACAAGGAATGTTCAGTGCTTGGAACGGGACCTGTCCAAACTGGCACCTTGCCACGATTGGAAAGGGCTTTGCGAATGGCGTGATAGACCCAATCATAGACGGCCCGCTCGTCGGCAAAGCGGACTTCCGCCTTGGCGGGATGGACGTTCACGTCCACTTCCGAATAGGGTAAAAAAAGATAAATGAGGGCATACGGGGACTTGCCGGGCTCCAGAAAGTCCCGATAGGCGGAAACAACGGCGTGATGAAGCAGTTTGCTTTGCACGGGGCGGCGGTTGATGAAAAAATAAAGCTGCGGCCGGGCGGCAGTGGTTTTCTCCGGCTTCTTCAAAAAGGCGATAAGCTGGGAGTTTTCCTTTTTGCTTTCCAAAAGCTCCAAGTCCCAGTAGCGCTCCTCCCCCACCAAATCGGAGACCCGCTCAAAAAGATTCTGACCGGGAGATTTCAAAATTTTTTTGCCATCGAGATCGAGTTCAAAGCCGATTTCGGGAAAAGCGAAAGCATACTGCTCCAAAAGAGCGGTTATCTGGCGGTTTTCGGATGCGGCCGATTTTTGAAATTTTTTCCGCGCGGGGGTGTTGAAGAAAAGCCGTTCGACCGTCACTTTGGTGCCGTCCGCGGTTCCGGCCGGCTCGACCTTCAGGATTTTTCCCGCTTCGGCCACCAGATGTGTGCCTATGCGCTCGGATTTCGCTTTGGTTTCGAGTTCGAAAAGGGAGACGGAGGCGATAGAGGGGAGGGCCTCGCCGCGGAAGCCGAGCGTGGTGATATGCTCCAACTCCTCGGCGCTTTTCAATTTGCTGGTGGCGTGCCGCTCCAGAACGGTGGAAACATCCTCCGCCGGAATCCCAGAACCATTATCAATCACTTTTATTTTGTGGTGCCCGGCCCCCTCGATTTCTACCGTGATTTCGGTCGCCCCGGCATCCAATGCGTTTTCCACCAGCTCCTTGACCACCGAGGCGGGGCGTTCCACCACCTCGCCGGCGGCAATCTGGTTGACCAGATTCTCCGGAAGTTTGGCGACTTTCCCAGTCGAAGTCGCAAAGACGGGAAGGGTTTTTACTTCCAACCGAACTCCCGGATGAGCTTTTGGCTTTCTTTTTTCAGTTCGTTGATGAGGAAAAGGGCTTCGAGGGGTGTTAAGCGATCCGGTTCCAGTTTCAGGACTTTTTCGAAAAAGAGCTTAACGCCGGAGAGGTCGGGCGCGGATGTTTGCTCCGCCGGGACGTTCAACGTGATGCGCTCGCTTTCCAGCTCCTTCAACAACTGCCGGGCCCGTTCGACCAGTTTCTGCGGCACGCCGGCCAGCTTCGCGACCTCGATACCGAAACTGCGGTCACAGCCGCCCGGAATGATTTTGTGCAGAAAAATCAACTGATGCTCGAATTCTTTCACTTCCACCTGCAAATTTGTTACCGAAGGGAGTTTTCGCTCCAACTCCACCAGTTCGTGGTAATGGGTGGCAAAAAGTGTGCGCGGTGCGCCGTTTGGGAAGGCGGCGAGATACTCCACCAAGCCGTAGGCGATGGAAAGCCCGTCATAGGTGGAGGTGCCGCGGCCGATTTCATCCAGTAAAATCAGGCTGTTGGAGGTGGCGTTGTTTAAAATGTTGGCGACTTCGCTCATTTCCACCAAAAAAGTGGAGCGGTGTCGCAGGATGTCGTCCGAGGCGCCGACGCGGGTATAAATATTGTCCGCAACCCTGATTTTGGCTTTTTTCGCCGGGACGAAGGAGCCGATTTGCGCCAGCAGGAACAGAACACCGGTCTGGCGCAGATAGGTGGATTTGCCGGCCATATTCGGGCCGGTTAAAATCTCAATGGGGCGCCCCGGCGCAAAGGAAATGTCGTTCGGCACCAGGTTTCCTTTGGGCAGGACTTTTTCCAGAACCGGATGGCGGCTTTCCTCAATAGTGGTTTCGTCCTCCGACGTAACTTCCGGGCGGATGTAGCGCTCATCGGTCGCCAGGGTCGCCAGCGCAACGGCGGCATCCAAAAGCGCCGTCCCCTCGGCATTTTCGAGAAGGGGAGATATGAAAGCCCGGCTTTTTTCCTCCACTTCGCGGAAGAGCTGTTCCTCGAGGGCGAAGATTTTCTCCTCAGCGGTCAGAATCAGTTCCTCTTTTTCTTTCAATTCCTCCGTGATAAACCGCTCGGCGTTCACCAAGGTTTGCTTGCGGATGTAATCGGAAGGCACTTTGTCCTTGTGCGGGGTGGTCACTTCGATGTAGTAGCCGAAGACCTTGTTGTAGCCCACTTTCAGGGAGGGGATGCCGGTGCGCTGGCGCTCTTGTGCCTGCAGGGTTGCAATCCATTTTTTGGCGTCAGAAATTCCAGCGTGCAATTTGTCCAGCTCCGCGCTGTAGCCCGACTTGATGATGCCGCCTTGATTGGTGGCCAGCGGCGGGTCGTCCTTCAAGGAATTTTCGAACAGCTTGAAAAGCGCGCTTAAATCGGGAAAATGGTTCAAAAGTTCGGAGAGAGGCGGGCCGGATTCCTTGAGCAGAGCGGCAATTTCCGGCAGAATCGCCAGGGAATTTTTGATGGCGACCAAATCCCGCGGGCCGGTTTTTCCCATCCCCAGCTTGGCTGACAGCTTTTCCAAATCGGATACTTCCGAAAGCAAGCGGTGCAGCTTCTTCCGTAAAAAATGATCGTTGACGAGGGATTCCACCCGGTCAAGCCGGGCGTTGATTTTTTGCGGATTGATCAGAGGCGTCCGCAGCCAGCGCCCCAGACGGCGTGAGCCCTGCGGCGTGGCTGTTCTATCGAGATGAGCAAACAGCGTGTTGGTTCTGTCCCCCGAGGGGGTGCGGAAAATTTCCAAATGCAGCAGGGTGGAAAAATCGAGCGTGGTTTCGTCCGAATCGGAAAGCGGCCGGATTACGCGCAGATGCTCCAGCCGCTGGATTTGATTTTCGGAAAGGTAGGAAAGCACCCCGCCGGCGGCGGAGACGGCCAGTTTTTTCTCCTCCACGCCGAAGCCGGAAAGGTTCAAAGTTCCCAGCTTTTCGGAAAGATTTTTTTCCGCCCAGCCGAAATCAAACTTCCAATCCTCGACGGGGGAGAGCGTCCGCCCCGCGGAGAGTTCCGGAAAATGGCTGATGGTCTCCTTCTGGCTTTGCGGGAAAATCACTTCGGTTGGCTCCAAGAACAAAAAGGTTTCCGACCAGCCGGATTCCTCCGCTTCGCCGACTAAAAACTCGCCGGTGGACAAATCCAACCGGGCGAAGCCGACTTTCTCTTTATTGAAAACCACCCCGGCCAGAAAGTTTCCCGTTCCCTTTTCGTCCCGGTCATAGAGCGACGTGCCGGGGGTGACGATTTCGACCGCCTCCCTGCGGACGAGCCCCTTGGCTTTCTTGGGATCCTCGGTTTGTTCGCAAATCACCACCTTGAAACCGGCGTTTAAAAGCTTGGCCAGATATTTTTCGGCCTGATGATAGGGGACCCCGGCGAGGGGAACTTTTTCGCTTTTGCCGTGGGCGCGGGAAGTCAAGGCAATTCCCAGAACGGGGGCGGCCCGCTCGGCATCCTCGCCGAACATTTCGTAAAAATCCCCCATCCGGAAAAAAAGGATTTTGTCGGGAAAGCGGTGCTTTATTTGATAGTACTGCTTTAGAAGCGGGGTTAGGTTTTCGCTCATCCTTCCAGTTCAACCACGCTGTAGGAGGCCTTCAAAATCTTTTCCAATTCCTTTTGGGTTTGCCCGGCGGCGGCGCTGGTGGAAAAATCCCCCCAGCGGATGAAATAGTAGGTGCGGTCGTTCAACTGCCGGGCGGTGATTTCGGCGTTTTTGGAATCGGCCTTCAGCTTCAAATAAGCTCGCTGCGCCTCGCTTTTGCTGCCGAACGGCCCGATTTCGATCTGGTACCGCTTGGAGGAAACGGAAGCCGTTTGGGGGGAAACATTCGGCCGGCCGGCGTTTGCCAGTCCCCGGGGAAATTTTTCCTCGTAAAGGCGGGAATAAATTTTCCCCTTGTCCCCGGGCAGATTTTTGGAAAGCAATAGGAGTGCCACGGCAACCTCCTCGTTGCCGCCGCGCCCCACCAGCTTGCGGAATTCGGCAATCCCCTCCTCCGATTTTTTGGTGCCCAACAGACCAAGCCCCTTTTCGAGCCCGGCCCAGCCGGCAATCGGGTGGGAAGGGTAGGTGGACAGTATTTGTTCCGAGCACTTAAGCCCAAGCTCCCGCCGCCCCAAAAGGCGGTAGGCCTTGGAGAGGTAGCAGGCCAGTTCCGGGTTGAACGATTTCCCCTCGAAAAAGGAGGGGAAGCGCTCCTTCAACTGAATCACGGCGCCGTAGTTTTTTGTCGTCAGGTAATATTGCGAAAGTTCTGCCAGAGCCCGGCGGAAAAACTCCCCGCGGGCGGGATCCTCCAGCGCCTTTTCCAAAAACTCCCTGGCCCGCTCCCCGTCCGGCTCCAGCTTGGCGGCCAAAAAGTGCGCCTCGGCCGTTGCGGTGTCACGCATGAAATCGCGCAACTTCTCCGAGGCCTTGTGAAAGGCTCCCCTGTAATACTCCTGCCAGGCGGAGGTAAGGTTCGGTTTGGCCTCTGACGGGGAAAAGAAGAGCGGGAGGGCCGCCGACAGGATGAGCAGTCCTTTTAATGTTGCTGTTTTCATAACCTAATCGGGTGGCGCCGGGTTTTGTTTGACGGCCGTTTCCAGCCGGGCGGAACGGTAGGCGTCGCAGTTGCCGCACAAAAAGAAATAGTCCGAACTGGTCTGGCCGCAGCGGGCGCAGTAAAATTCCTCCCGCATCACGGCGAGATGCTCCAGTAGAAACTCGGTCTCCCGCAGGGCCTCCGAGGGACGTTTCTGCTCCAAAAGCAGCCGGGCGAGGGCCTGCCGGGCGGGGGCAAATCCCGGGTCGTTCTCCAAAATGGAGGAATACTGCTCCATGGCCTGGTTGGCGCGCCCCCGTTTTTCCAGAATCCGTGCCAGCCCCAAGAGCGCATAGCTGTTTTTGGCGTCTTTCTGCAAGACCTCGCTGTACACCTCGGTGATGTCGCCGAACTTTCCCAGTTCAAAGTAGGCCCGTTCCAGTTTGGGGTAAACCAAAAAACCCAATTGCGGCGAGACGGCCAGAAACTTTTTCCAGAACTCGATGGCGTCCTCGATTCGCCGTTCAATCTGGTAGCTGTCGGCGATGTAGAGGTAGGGAATGTCCAGTTTTTCGTCGAAGTTCAAGGCCTCCTTGTACTCCAGCCGGGCCTTGTGATATTCTTTTTTCTCCGCAAAGTCCCGCCCGGCCAGGAGGTGAAATTTGGCGAGATACGAGATATTCTTTTCGTTTTTCAGCTTCAGGTACTTGGCGTAGGCCTTCTTGGCCTCTTCCCAGTTTTTCTTTCGTTCGTAGGCGGAGGCCAGCTTTTCCGCCGACCAGGCGTCGTACCCCGAAAGCCCGGACAATTCCTCGAGCGTCTTTACGGCGGAATCCCAATCCCGGGCGTCGAGATAATCGGCGGCCAAACTTTTCAAAACGAGCCCCCTCTCGTTTTCCGTCAAATTGGGGCGCAAGAGCAAATCGCGGTGGATTTGGATCGCCCGCTCCAGCTGGCGCCTATGCCGCAGAATGTCCCCCAGCCGCAGGTAAGCGTCCACGTTGCCGGAATCGGAGGCCACCACCATTTTCAGCTTCTGATAGGCCAGGCTTTCCTCGCCGGAAAGGAGATTTTTCAACGCATCCAGGTAGAGCGTGGGGGTGAGCATCTCCCGGCGCTTCCCCAGTTTTTTCCAGTACCAGATCAAAAGGTAGGCCGTGCCCAAGGCCAGAAGGCCGAGAACGATCAAGTGCCAAATGGAAAGATCGATTTCCATCACACTTCCTCCGGCGTGTCAATCGGCCGGTTGCGCAAAGCGGTCAGCTCCGCGGCCATCCGCTTGTTGTCCTTTTCATGCTCCCGCATCTGGTTGGTGATGCGCAGGTAATAGGCGATGCCCAACAAAAAGGAAACCAGCATGCCCAGAACGAAAGCCCAATAGGTGACCACAATCATCGGGACGTTTTCGTACGAGGCGATAATCAGATGCACGGCGACCCGCTGGGCTGAATTGTAAATCGAAAACCCGACGATTACAACGATGACCACCAGCAAAAGCAAAACGCGCATCGCCCACATATGGGTCAATTTTACGGCTGAAGGAAGTTTTTGTCAAACCCTTATTTCCGTTCTTGACAGCCCAAGGGAAGCGCGTAACTTCCGCTTGCCGATGTTTGCCCAGCGGGCCGCCGAGGCCTTCGATTTGACCAACCGCCGGTTGGTCTATCCGCTTTTGTTTTTCTTTTTGGGTCTGCCGGTGGTCGGCATCATGCTTTCCGCCGGGCAGTTTCAGGACCCCGCTACGGCAACGCCCGGTCTGGTGCTGAAATTCTTCGGCTATTTTCTTCTGTATGCGCTTTTGGCTCTTTTCGTCTGGCCTTTTGCTTACGGCGGAGTAATCGGCGAACTGGCCCATTTTTCTGGCGGGGCGACCGACTGGGGCCTGTTTAAAACCTGGGCGGTTAAAAGCTACGGGCGGCTTCTGCTTTTCAATCTTTTGCTTCTGTTTCTTTTGGCCGTTCTTTTGTTTTTGGTTGTGGTGGTGATGGTTTTTGGCTTTTTGGCTACCAGCATTGGCAGCGGGGATATTTCCGCCTTGGAGGAACAGCTTTCCCAGCCGCCGTCGGATACCGGCCTTGGACTGTTCTTTGGCGAGTTTTTCAGCACCCTGTTGGCCGAAGCTTTCATCTTGATTATCGTCGCCGCAATGCTTGCCCTTGTTTTGACGGACAAAGGGCTTTGGAGCTCTTTGGGGGCCGGCTTCAAGATCTTTTTTTCCCGTCCGGTTTTCAAATTGTATTGGGTGGCTTTTATGCTCTTCTTCTTCTTGAACCTTTTGGGAGCCCTGGTTTTCAACCGACCCGGCATGCCGCGCCTTTTTTCCGGCACCTATTTCGTAATCCTTGTTCTGATGCAGTCCTACTTCTCCGTTTTCGCGATCGCCTATCTTCTTCCCGCCTTCAAGCCGAAAGTGGAAACGGAAATCTCCTACGCTCCGACGGGGTAGCCTAACCTCATTTCTTCGCCTTGGCATTTTGAGCGGTTACCCCGAGCAAAGGGAAGGGAAGCGAAGTGAAGTGAAGTATCCCATCGTCTCAATGATGTCTGAAATGTCAAATCGGGGGGTATTTCCTCCCTCCGATATTTGACAAACGCCCCTCTGCCGATAAATTTAATACACTGAACGGTGCGCGAATCTATGCTGACGGGGAATGTATTGGTGCTCAACCAGAACTACGAGCCGCTTTCGGTCTGCTCGGTAAGGCGGGCGGTGGTGCTGGTCTTTATGGGCAAAGCCGAAATCGTGGAGACCGCCGACGGGCTCACCGTCCGCTCGGTCTCCCGCGCCTTTCCGATTCCCTCCATCGTCCGGCTGGGGCTTTACATCAAAGTCCCGCAGAAAAGGATACTACTCACCCGCAAAAACGTCATCAAGCGGGACGGCCACACCTGCCAGTACTGCGGACAAAACCACGGGGAGATGACCGTGGACCACGTCGTCCCGAAAATTTACGGCGGCGCCGACAGCTGGGAAAATCTGGTCTGCGCCTGCACCCGCTGCAACAACTTGAAGGGGGACAAAACCCCGGAGCAGGCCGGCTTTACGCTTATGCGCCGCCCCCGCCGCCCCAACCAGATCACCTTCATCCAACAGTTCGTCGGCATTTCCGATACCCGCTGGCGCCAATACCTCTTTCTGGACTGAACGCTTGAGCCGGCCCGGTCCTTTGAAAAAAGAGCGAAAAGTCCGCTCGTTTTTGGTTGCACTCGGATTGCTTGTTTTGGCAACCGCTACGGCGGCTTTCGGCCAGGTTTCCCCGCTGGCCGGTTTTTACGACATCCGCCCGCACAAAAGTTTGGCCATCGACTACGAAAGCAAGGGGATGCTGGAAGGGACCGTACGGGTTTACATCTCCGGCGACACGGCCGTGGCGATTCTGGACCAGTACGCCGCGGGGAAAAGGGATTCGGCGTCCGGGCGCGTCCACTGGGTGGAAATTCACCTGCCGGACGGCGTTTATTCCTTCGACCTTGCCGCCGGTACGGGGAAAAGCATCGACAACCGCCGCTGGATGTTGAAGCAAAAACTTGCGGCCCTTTCCGCCGCCGACAAAAAATATTTCGAAAGTTTCAAGGAAAAAATTCGCGCCTACCTTGTTTCGCGAGCCATCGACGCCGAAGTCCGCCCCACGCCGGTCACCGTTCTGGGGCGCAAGGCGCTCCGCTATCCGCTCCACAACGGGGCGCAGATGACCTTTTGGAATGGAATTTTGTTGCAAATCGACGTCCCCGCCTCGAACGTCCATTTGACGGCGGTGAAGATGGATTTGAACTTCGCCGCGCCGGATTCGGTTTTCAACCTGGTCAAAAAAACGCCGGTGCCGCGGGATTCGCTGATTTCGGCGGCCTTGCGAAACCAGGTGGAGGGATTGATTCAGGCCGTCCGCAGCCGCTCGCTGGAAAAATATCTCTCCCGCGAAAGGAAAGGGAGTTAGTGGCGAAAAAAGTGGTGCTTTCGGGAATGCAGCCGACCGGCCGCCTGCATTTGGGCAATTACGAAGGGGCCTTAAAAAACTGGGTGCATTTGCAGGAGCAGTACGAGGCGTACTACATGATTGTGGACTGGCACGCTTTGACTTCCGATTACGACCAAACCGCCGAACTGCCCGAGCGGATCCGCCAGATGGCGATCGATTTTCTGGCGGCGGGGGTGAATCCCGAAAAAGCGGCGGTCTTCGTCCAGTCGCAGGTCAAAGAACATGCCGAGCTTTTCCTGCTCTTTTCGATGATAATCCCGACGCCGTGGCTGGAGCGGGTGCCGAGTTACAAGGAAAAAAGCGAGGAGATGAAGCTGGATTCCTACGGTTTTCTGGGCTACCCGCTTCTGCAGGCGGCAGACATTTTAATCTACCGGGCCGACTTTGTGCCGGTCGGCAAGGACCAGCTTCCCCATATCGAATTGACGCGGGAGGTCGGCCGCCGCTTCAACACTCTTTACGGCGAAGTTTTTCCCGAACCGCAGGAGCTTTTAACCAAGTTTCCCGTGATTCCCGGCACGGACGGCCGGAAGATGTCCAAGTCGTACGGCAACGACATTACGCTTTCAGAAACGCCGGAGGAGACCGCCAAGAAAGTTTCCAAAATGCTCACCGACCCCAAAAAAATCCGGCGCGGCGACCCCGGCCGGCCGGAGATTTGTCCCGTGTATCAACTCCATTTGATTTACACCCCGGACGCGGAGAACGTGGTTGCGCCCCCCTGCCGGAGCGGGGAGCTTGGCTGTGTTGATTGCAAGGCGAACTTGGCGAAAAATTTAAATGCGGCTTTGGCACCGATTCGTGAAAAACGTCGCGAACTGGAGAAGAACTATGCTCCCGTGGAAAAGATGCTTGTCTCCGGCGCTGAGCGGGCTCGGGCTCGTGCGGCCGAAACGATGAAAAAAGTCAGAAAGGGGATGCACCTTGGCTGATGCGCCGGAATCGTCACACTTGTCCGTAAAACTGCCGGTTTTCGAAGGGCCGCTCGATCTGCTTTTGTATCTGGTGGAAAAAAACGAGCTGGATATTTACGACATCCCCATCGCCAAAATCACCCACCAGTATCTGGAGCACCTCCAATTTATGGAGGAATTGAACCTCGAAATCGCCGGCGAGTTCATTTTGATGGCCGCTTCCCTCATCCGCTTAAAGGCCCAGATGCTCCTTCCCCGGCCGGAAATTGAAGGGGAGGCGGTTGACCCGAGAACCGAGCTGGTCGAAGCGCTTTTGGAATACCAGAAATACAAACGCTCGGCTGAATTTTTGGGTAAAAGGGAAGAGGAGGAACGAAAGCTGGCCACCCGGCAGGATTTTTCCTTCGTGGAAAGGCGCGATGAGGTCATCCTCGAAAGAAGCGTCAATTTGTTTGATTTGGTCGCCGCCTTCCAGAACATTTTGGGGCGTCTGCCGGCGGAGGCGCCCTCGACCTATGAAATTGATTACACCCAAATCAGTCTGGAGGAGCGCGCCAAAATCATCCGGCGGCTTCTGGCCCAAAAACAGGAAGTGGAGTTCGAGGAGCTATTTGTCGATTTGCCCGTGCGGCTGGTGATGGTGGTGACCTTTCTGGCGGTGCTGGAGTTGGCAAAACGACAGGAAATTTATATACTTCAGCCGAGCCCCTTCGGAGCGCTTTTGGTGCGGGCCGGAAGCCAACTGAATAAGGCGTCCTTAGAGGAGGGAGATGAAGCTGCCGTCGAATAAACTGTCCATTCTGGAGGCCCTTTTGTTTGCGGCGGAAGAACCGCTGCCCGCCGCCGATGTTTTGGAGTTTTGCGCGGAGTTTGCTAATACGGGGGAAGTGGAAAAAGGGGTGGGCGAACTGAACCGGCAATATGCCGAAGGTGGCCGCGCCTTCAAAATCCGCCAGGTCGCCGGCGGTTTTCAACTTTGCACCCTTCCGGAATTTGCCCCCTTTGTTTCCGCTTTGGTTTCCAAAACCCGCACCCAGCGCCTTTCCCGCGCGGCTTTGGAAACCCTCTCCATCGTCGCTTACCGCCAGCCGGTCTCCAAACCGGTCATCGAGAAACTGCGCGGCGTGGAATCGAGCGGCGTTTTATCCACGCTTTTGGAACGAAAATTGGTCGCCATTGTCGGCCGGGAAGAGGGGTTGGGTCGCCCTTTGCTTTTCGGCACCACGCCGGAATTTCTGTCCTATTTCGGCCTCAACGACCTCTCCGAGCTCCCCAAGCCGGAGGAGGTTGCCCCCCCCGCGGGGGAAGAGGTCACAAGTCCACCCGGGGGGGCGGCGCAGCCGGCCGGTGCGCCTTAACAAGTTCCTTTCCGCCGCGGGGGTCGCCTCCCGCCGGCTGGCGGATGAACTGATTACTGCCGGCCGCGTGGCGGTTAACGGCGAAGCAGTCACCAAACTGGGGCTGGTGATTGACGAAACCAAAGACAAGGTCACCGTCGACGGCAAACCGGTTTCCGTCCCCTCCGAATCTCTCTACATTGTTCTGAACAAACCAAAAGGGTACCTAGTCACGCTGAAGGATGACTTCGGCCGCCAGACCGTTTTGGATTTGCTCCGCTCCTGCCGGGAGCGGGTCTTCCCCATCGGGCGGCTGGACAAGGACACCGAGGGGGTTTTGCTTCTGACCAACGACGGGGATTTGAGCTACCGGCTGGCGCACCCGAAATACGGTGTGGAAAAGGTGTACATCGCCACGGTCGAAGGGCAGGTAAAGCCGGAAATTGCCGCCAAAATCGAAGCGGGGGTGGATATCGGCACCGGAGAACCGGCGGTCGGCAAGGCAGAAATCGTTTCCACTTCGACCGCCAAATCGGTCGTCCAGTTAATTCTGAAAGAAGGACGCAAACGGGAGGTAAAGCGGATTTTCGAAGCCCTCGGCTACAAGGTCATCCACTTGAAAAGGATTTCCTTTGCCGGCATCTCCGCCTCCGGCCTTCGCTTGGGGGACTTCCGCTATTTGAACCCTAAAGAAATCAAAACCTTGAAGAAAAAAGTTGGGCTTATCGCGGGAGATTCCAAATCAAACGGGCCGTAAAGAGTTTTTCCCTCCCCGTAAGGGGAGGGGCAAGAGAGGGGTCGACCCCTTGCAAGTAGAGGTAACTTGAGCATATTTACCCCCATGGGCCCATAGCTCAGCCGGTTAGAGCAGCTGACTCATAATCAGCGGGTCGCAGGTTCGAATCCTGCTGGGCCCACAGAGATTAGTGATTGGAGATTGGGAAAATCTTACCACTTATCGGCTTTGGGAAGGGGTTTTGCAATCAGCCCCGTAAGCTTGGCCGAATACCGCTCAATATCCTCCTGCACGGCCCGGATGACGCTTTTCCAGATGGCCCGGCTGTGGTTGGCGGGGAGCGACTCCAGGGTGGCGGCCGCCGAATCCAAAAAGACCGCCGCGGCGTGCAAATCCTCCTGCACCTTCCCCAAATCGGGCACGGTCGTGCTTAAAGCCGGCTTTTTGTCCGCCTGTGTTTTCTGCCCGTCGCTCAAAAGTACCCCTCTCCTTGTATGAATCGGCAGAAAGCCGGGTTTCGATTAGCCGAACTTGACAGGTCCGCCGAAAAAATCTACATTCAACAAAGTCCCCAATTCGGGACTTCTGGGCGATTAGCTCAGTTGGTTAGAGCGTTCGGTTCACATCCGAAAGGTCGCAGGTTCGAGTCCTGCATTGCCCATATGAAAGATTGGTCGGAACAAAGGCGAAGGAGCGTTGGTTCTTTCAAATGCAGGTGAGTATAGAAACGAAAAAGTTTGGGCCCATCTCCCGAAAAAACTCGGGTTGGGCAAAGACCGGCACCTCTGGGAAACCCCCGGAGGTGCTTTTTTTTAAGGAAGGAAAGGTGTCATGTCGGAAACAATCGCACCGGAAGAGCTTTCAGTCAAACCCCATCCCGTCGGCGGCTCCGGCCGAAAAGGAGCGCCCCGCTTGAACAAGGATGCCGTGCACCTGCTCGAACTGCAAGAGGTGGATTTCGTTCTCCTGGAGCTGGAACATTCCAAAACCTACCTGCCGGAAATGATTTCCCAGAAAGAAAGGGAGATCGGCGTCATTGAAGCCGACCTGAAAGCCAAGCAGGAATCGCTGACCGCCAAGACGCTCGAAATCAAGCGGCTGGAGCTGGACGTCTCGAAGTTTCAAAGCGAGCTGGCCAATCTGCAGAAACGGATGAAGGATATCAAAACCAACAAGGAATACGACGCGCTGGTCAAGGAAATCGACGTCCGCAAGGCCGCGGTCTCCCAGAGCGAGGAAAAAACGCTTGTGTTGATGTCCGAGACGGAGGATTTGAAAAAGGAAATCGAGGCGGCCAAAGAGAAGCTGGAGACGGTCAAAAAGCATTCCGCCGCGGAACTCGAGGGTTTGCGAAAGGAACTCGAGGCCATCAGCATCAAAGTGCGGGCGAAGATGGACGAACGAAAGGAAAAGGCCTCCCGGCTGGACCGGCAGACCCTTTCCATCTACGAGCGGGTGCGCAAGGGGCGCGGCGGACATGCCGTGGTGCGGGTGACTTCAAGCCGCCCGGCCTGCAGCGGCTGCTACAAATCCCTCCCCCCGCAGCGTATTCAGGAGCTCAAGCGGGACGACCAAATAATCACCTGCCAGAACTGCGGGCGCATCCTCATCTGGTCGCCGGAGGATTGATTGGCGAAGAGAGTCGAAAAAGAAGCGCTTACATTTGACGACGTTTTAATCCTCCCGGCCCGCTCGGAGGTTCTCCCCAGGGACTGCAATGTCGCCGTCCAGCTCACGCCGGAAATCCGGCTGAACATCCCCGTCTTCTCGGCGGCGATGGACACCGTGACGGACTCCCGGCTGGCGATTGCGTTGGCGCGGGAAGGAGGCATCGGCGTTATCCACAAAAACTTGCCAATCGAAGCGCAGGCGGACGAAGTGGACAAGGTGAAACGCTCGGAGGCGGGGATGATTGTCGCGCCCATAACCCTTTCCCCCAACCGTCCCGTGGCCCACGCCCTCGAAGTGATGCGCCGCTATTCCATCTCCGGCATTCCCGTAACGGAAAAGGGAAAGCTGGTCGGCATTTTGACCAACCGGGATTTGCGCTTCCTGAAGGATTTTTCGCAGAAAATTTCTTCCGTTATGACCAAGAAGAACCTCATCACCGTGCCGGAAGGAACCAGCTTGGATGCCGCCAAGGAGATTTTGCAGAAGCACCGAATAGAAAAACTTCCCATCGTGGACAAGCGCCGAATGCTGAAGGGGATGATTACCGTCAAGGATATCATGAAAAACATCCAGCATCCCAACTCCTGCAAGGACAAACAGGGGCGGCTTAGGGTCGGTGCGGCGGTCGGCGTCGGCAAGGATCTGTTGGAACGTTCGTCTGCATTGGTTAAAGCGGGCGTCGATATTCTCGTTCTGGATTCCTCCCACGGCCACTCCAAAGGGGTTTTGGATGCCTGCGCCGTACTGAAGAAAAACTTCAAAGTTCCCGTGATGGCCGGCAACGTGGCCACCCGCGAAGGGGCGCGGGATTTGATCGCCGCCGGTGCCGATATCATCAAAGTCGGCATCGGCCCAGGTTCTATCTGCACCACCCGGGTGGTCACCGGTGCAGGCGTTCCGCAGGTCACGGCGATTATGGATGCCGCCGAAGCGGCCGACGCCAAGGGGGTTCCCATCGTGGCGGACGGCGGCATCAAATTCTCCGGCGACGTCACCAAAGCGATTGCCGCCGGCGCCTGGGCCGTGATGGTTGGGTCCCTCTTTGCCGGAACAGAAGAGTCCCCCGGCGAAACGGTCCTTTTCGAGGGGCGCAGCTTCAAGGTGTACCGCGGAATGGGTTCGCTGGAGGCGATGAAAGCGGGCGGCAAGGAGCGCTATTTCCAGGAACACGAGGAGGAAATGAGCAAGTTCGTGCCGGAGGGGGTGGAGGGGCGGGTGCCGTACAAGGGCTCGCTCTCCGAGTCGGTCTATCAACTGGTCGGCGGGCTGCGCTCCGGGATGGGGATTTGCGGGGCAAAAACGATTGCCGAACTGCGCACCAAGGCCCAGATGATTCGCATCACCAACGCCGGCTTGAAAGAAAGCCACCCCCACAACGTTACCATCACCAAGGAAGCCCCCAACTACCGCTCCCCTTCGGCCTAACGTCCGTCCCCTTTTTCTAAAACCAGTTGCTTAAAGTTCTTCTTTTTCGTTAATTTCTGGTGCTATGTCAGGCCACAGCAAATGGTCCACCATCAAGCGGAAAAAGGGGAAGATTGACGCCGAGCGCGGTAAAATTTTCACCCGTTTAATCCGCGAAATCACCGTCGCGGCCCGCCACGGCGGGGGGAATCCGGATTCCAATCCACGCCTTCGCACGGCGATTGCCGCCGCCAAAGAAGCCTCCATGCCGGCGGAGAACATCAAGCGCGCCATTATGAAGGGCACCGGCGAGCTTCCGGGGCAGGTGGTGGAAGAAGTGACGTACGAGGGGTACGGCCCGGGCGGCGCGGCCGTCTTGGTGGAAGTGGTCACCGACAACAAAAACCGGGTGGTTTCGGAAATCCGCCACATCTTCGACCGCAACAGCGGCAATTTGGGGGCCTCCGGCTCGGTCGCCTGGATTTTTTCCAAACAGGGATACTTCACGGTGGAAAAAAACAAAATTGGCGAAGATGACCTGCTCGGCGTTGTTCTGGATGCCGGCGCCTCCGATTTGCAGACCTCCGGCGACGTTTATGAAATCTACACCCCGTTTCATTCCTTCGAGGCGGTGCGGCAGGCGCTGGAGAAAAACAAAATTCCGTACACCCAGGCCGAAATCACAATGACCCCTTCCACCACCGTCCGGCTGGAGGGGAAGGAGGCGGAGCATATGCTCAAGCTGATGGAGGCCCTGGAAGAGCATGACGACGTGCAGAAGGTTTATTCCAATTTCGACATCGACGAAGCGGTGATGGAGCGAATTTCAGCCAGCGGATAATGGACGGCGCAGACGTTTTAGGGATTGATCCAGGCATTGGAGCCACCGGATACGGCCTTGTTCGGTTTGTAGGGGCGCATCGCGATGCGCCCTTTTTGATTGATTGCGGAACCTTAAGAACCTCCCCCAAAAAGAAAACCCCCGAACGGCTACGGGAAATTTATGATTTGGTTTTGGGGTTGATTCAAAAACATACCCCCCGGGCTTTGGTTGTCGAGAAGGCGTTCTACGGCAAAAGTGTTTCGGTCGCCCTGACCATCGGGCAGGCGCGCGGCGCGGCGATTCTGGCCGCCGCCAATCTCGGTCTGCCCATTTACGAGTTCTCCGCCCGCGAGGTCAAGCAGGCGGTCACCGGCAACGGCGCGGCGGATAAAACGCAAGTCCAGTATATGATAGGCCAGCTTTTGAATTTGAAAAACCCTCCCGATTCTCCCGACGCCTGCGATGCTCTGGCCGTCGCTTTAACCTATCATTTCCGTTCAAAAATTGTAGGGGCGGGCCTTGTGTCCGCCGATTCGACAGAATCATGATTGCCCACCTCTCCGGCCGCATTGCCGAAAAAACACCGACTTCCGTCATCCTGGATGTCTCCGGCGTCGGCTACCTTTGCGAAATTCCGGTCTCCAGCTTCAAACAGCTCCCTGCCGTCGGCGAATCGGTCAAACTGCTGACCTATCACCACGTCCGCGAAGACGCCCAGCAGCTTTTCGGCTTTTGCACTGCGGAAGAACGGGAGCTTTTCACCCATTTGATTTCCGTCTCCGGCGTCGGGCCGAAGATGGCTTTGACTCTGCTTTCCGGCGCCACGGTCGCCGAAATCGCCGATTGGATTCGCAAGGGAAAAACCGAGCTTTTGACCCGCGTTCCCGGCATCGGCCCAAAAACCGCCTCCCGTTTGATTGTGGAATTGAAGGACAAACTGGAGAAAATGAAAATCACCACCGTTCCTGCCGGTGCGGTTCGGGTCGAAAGCACATTTGAAGAGGAAGCGGCCTTGGCTTTGGTTACCCTCGGCTTCGGCCGCTTGGAGGCCAAGCGGGCCATCGAAAAAGCGTTGTCCACCAACGGTCACCCCAAAAACGTGGAGGAACTGATACGCCAGGCCTTGCGCGTCGCGCAGTGAAATTATGAATATGAACTTGAGCGATTTTGAGTATAACTTGATGGTACTAATATTTTTGATTGTTGGAGTAATATGCGTGTCGTTGCCTTATAAAATACAGGCTTTTGCTTTAAAATGGTCTGCTCAAGGCTGGGCAAAATACATCTTAAACTTTATTAAGACACGTAGCTATATTGTGACTCTACGAGTTATTGGCGTGTTCTCAATCGGCGTTTTTCTATTTTTACTTTTCGGTATGATTACCTTTTCGAAATAGGCGATGCCTTTGAAAATATTATATTAACCCACCACGATGACCGACCTTAAGACCGAACATACCCGCTTCACCACCCCTGCCATTCTCCCCGGCGAGCGGGATTTTGACGAATCGCTGCGCCCGGCCCGCTTTGCCGATTTCGTGGGGCAGGGAAAAACCATCGAAAATTTGAAGGTCTTCATCGCCGCCGCCCAAAAAAGGGGCGAGGCGCTCGACCACTGTCTTTTCTACGGCCCGCCGGGTCTGGGCAAAACGACTCTGGCGCGCATCGTCGCCGCCGAACTGGGGGTCGGCTTTAAAAGCACCTCCGGCCCGGTTATGGAACGGGCCGCCGATTTGGCCGGCATTTTGACCAACTTGAACGAGAAAGACGTTCTCTTCATCGACGAAATCCACCGCCTAAACCACGTGGTGGAGGAATATCTCTACTCCGCGATGGAGGATTATTCGCTGGACATCGTCATCGACAAAGGCCCCGCCGCCCGCTCCGTCAAGCTCCCGCTCAAGCGCTTTACCTTAATCGGCGCCACCACCCGCGCCGGGCTTTTGACCTCGCCCCTCCGTGCCCGCTTCGGCGTGGTCGGCCGGCTGGATTATTACACGAGCGAAGACCTGATTCAAATTCTGGAGCGCTCCGCCCGCATTTTGAAAATCGAGCTGACCGCCGAAGGGGCGGAAGAAATCGCCCGCCGCTCCCGCGGCACCCCCCGCATCGTCAATCGCCTTTTGCGGCGAGTACGAGATTTCGCAGACGTAGGGGCGGGCAAATCGGACAAGACCGGCGGTGCGACCCTCCCAATTGACCATGATTTGGCCCTCCACGCCCTCCAACGCCTGGACGTGGATGAACGCGGCCTGGATGAAATGGACAAAAAAATTATGGAGGTGGTCATCGGCAAATTCAAAGGGGGCCCGGTCGGCATCTCGGCCTTGGCCGTGGCGGTCGGCGAGGAGGAGGACACCATCGAGGAAATCTACGAGCCCTTTTTGATTCAAGAGGGCTTTTTAGACCGCACCCCCCGCGGCCGTATGGCCACCTCCAACGCCTACAAACACCTGGGCCTCGAAGCCCCGGAACTGTCGCAGAAGGAGTTGTTTTAAATCGTGTAACAAGGGAGGCTGAATGACAAAAGCAGTTAAAGCTTTAAGTTTCGTTTTGCTGACGCTTAACAGGGGGGCTGCACAAGATTTTTGGCAAAATATCAACGGACCCTTTGGCGGAACCGATTTGGTTCTCGCTATTAATTCAAGCGACCATATTTTTGCTGGAACTGGAGGCCGCGGTGTATTTCGTTCGACGGATAACGGAGCCAACTGGACACCTGTCAACACTGGTTTGACAAATCTTGGTGTTTTGTCTTTAGCATTGAATTCGAGCGAGCACCTCTTTGCCGGGACAGGGGGTGGGGGTATTTTTCGATCCATTGATAACGGTGCTACTTGGACGATAGCCAGCACCGGCCTTACAAATCTTTATGTCCTATCTCTGGCTATCAATTCAAGCGACCATATATTTGCCGGGACCGGTGGCGGCGTTTTTCGCTCCATCGACAACGGCGAGAGCTGGACACCCGTCAACGCCGGCTTGACGAAAACCTATGTTGGGTCTCTGGCCATCAATGCCAGCGGGCACCTCTTTGCCGGGACTGAAGGCAACGGCGTTTTTCGCTCCACTGACAACGGCGAGAGCTGGACACCCGGCAACACCGGCTTGACGAATACCTATGTCAGGTCTCTGGCCATCAATGCCAGCGGGCACCTCTTTGCCGGGACTAATGGCGGCGGCGTTTTTCGCTCCACCGACAACGGCGAGAGCTGGACAAACACCGGCTTGACGGCTGTCGGGTCTCTGGCCATCAATGCCAGCGGGCATATCTTTGCCGGGACGGGCGGCGGCGTTTATCGCTCCACCGACAACGGCGAGAGCTGGACACCCGGCAACACCGGTTTGACGAATACCTATGTCGGGTCTCTGGCCATCAATGCCAGCGGGCACCTCTTTGCCGGGACGGGCGGCGGCGTTTATCGCTCCACCGATAACGGCGACAACTGGACGCCAATCAATACCGGCTTAACCAATCCTTACGTCCTTTCTCTGGCCGTCAATTCGAGCGGACACATCTTTGCCGGGACTGATGGCGGCGGCGTTTTTCGCTCCACCGACAACGGCGAGAGCTGGACGCCCGTCAACACCGGCTTGACGGCTCCTTTTCTGCTTGTCGCGTCTCTGGCCATCAATGCCAGCGGGCATGTCTTTGCCGGGACAGATCTCGGCGGCGTTTTTCGCTCCATCGACAACGGAGCCAACTGGAGTTCGATCAACAGTGGCTTGACAAATTTAGATGTCTACTCTTTGGCCATCAGTGCGGACGGCCACATCTTCGCCGGCACGGCAGGTGGAGGGGTGTTTCGCAGTGTTCCAACGGCCCTGTTAGGCGATTTGAATCTGGATGGAAACGTTACAATTTTGGATGTGGCGTTAGAACTTAACTGCGTATTTTTAGCGGAAGGATTCTGTTCGCTGGAATATGCCGACGTAAACTGCAGTGGCGACCTGACTGCATCAGACGTTGTGCTTGAGCTACTTAAGGTCTTTGCAGGTAATCCATTTCCATGTCAGTAGTGCACCTCTCCGACTTCGACTTTTCCGTTCCGGCCGAGCTCATCGCCAAGCACCCCTTGAAAAACCGGGATGGGTGTCGGCTTTTGGCTTTAGAGAAAAAGACCGGACAGGTGGCGCACCGACAATTTTCCGACCTTCTCGAATACCTCCAACCCGGCGACATTTTGGTTCTAAACGACGCCAAGGTGAACAAATCCCGCTTTTTCGCCACCCGCCCCACCGGCGGCAAGGTGGAGGTATTGCTCACCCGCCCCGCGCAGGAAATTGTAGGGGCAGGCCTCCGTGCCTGCCCGGGCGGGGAAGGGCAACCACAGAGGGTTGCCCCTACAAATACCCAAAACGTTTGGGAGGCCATCATCTCCCATTCCGCCCGCATTAAGGAGGGGGAATTTTTGACCCTGAATGGCAAGGGAGAGGGGTTCAAGATTTTGAATAAGGGAGAGGGAAAGGCGGAAGTTCAGATTGTCTCCGAAACGGACATCTTCGAAAAATACGGCACCGTTCCAATCCCACCCTATCTCGAACGCCCGGCAGAAAAAGAGGATGACGAGGATTACCAAACGGTCTTTGCGAAAACCCCCGGCGCTTCCGCCGCTCCGACCGCCGGCCTGCATTTCACGCCGGAACTTTTGGACAAAATCAAATCCAAGGGTGTGGAAATCGTCTATCTTTCACTGCTGGTCGGCCCCGGCACCTTTGAGCCGATTCGCGGTGATGACATTACCCAGCACAAAATGCACGCCGAATATTTTGAAATAGGCGAGGAAACCTCTTCCAAAATCAACGCCGCCAAAAAAATCGGTAGAAAAATCTGGGCCGTTGGCACAACCGTCGTCAAAGCCCTCGAAACCGCCGCCCGTTTTTCCCCTCCCCGCGTCGGGGAGGGGTCAGGGGAGAGGTTACATCCCTTCTCCGGTGACTCCGACCTTTTCATCCATCCTCCCTTCGATTTCCAAGTCGTCGATGGTCTCATCACCAATTTCCACTGGCCCCGCTCAACCTTGATTCTTCTGGTCGCCGCTTTCGTCGGCAAAGACCAGATTCTATCCGCATATAACGAAGCCATCGCCCGGCGTTACCGCTTTTTCTCCTACGGCGACGCGATGTTGATTTATTGATGGACGGATTGAAGTCGCGTTTTTTTGTAGAGGTGAACCTTCAGGTTCACCCGGGCGAACCTAAAGGTTCGCCCCTACGTTTTTCCTCCCTCTCCTTGCGAAGGAGAGGGGCGGAGGGTGAGGTATGACCGTCGGTTTAATCCTCGTCGCCGCCGGCGAAGGGAAACGGGCCGGCGGAAACATCCCCAAACAATTCGTCAAAATTCACGGCAAACCGCTTCTGGCCTATTCCCTTGAAAAATTTGCCAAGGTTAAAAGCCTCGCTGAAATTGTTATCGCCGTCCCGCCCGGGAAAGAAAAGATGGCAGCTAAATGGTTGGCCCCCACGCTGAAGAAATTTTGCAAGGCAGAATTCGTCCCTGGCGGCAAAACCCGTCAGGAGTCCGTCTTTAACGCCCTCCAACGGTTGTCCGATTCCGTCACGCACGTCGTTGTCCATGATGGCGTCCGGCCGTTCGTCAATCCCAAAATAGTTGCGGAACTTATCGACATGCTTAAAACGGAGGACGCCGTGATACTCGCAAGTCCCGCCACCGATACGGTCAAGCTGGTTGCCTCCGACCATATCGCCGAAACGCTCGACCGCCGAGCTATCTTTCTGGCCGAAACCCCGCAGGGATTCAAAAAAGAAGTTCTGATGGAAGCGCACCGCGAGGCGCAAAAAAAGGGCTTTACTTTTTCGGACGATTCTGCTTTAGTAGAGGCCTTGGGAAGGAGGGTTGTGATATGCCCGAGCGACGGAAAAAATCAAAAAATAACAAGCCCCGCCGATCTTCAGTTGGCTCGTCTTCTTCTGCCAAGGCGCTGAAGCTCCGCTGGGTGGTGGGACTGGGATACGATGTTCACCGGCTGGTGAAAGGCCGCCGTCTCGTTTTGGGCGGCGTGGAAATTCCTTCCAGCGTCGGCGGGCTCTACGGCCATTCGGACGCCGATGTGCTTTGCCACGCCGTGGCGGACGCCTGCTTGGGCGCCTTCGGCCTTGGCGACATCGGCGAGCATTTTCCCCCCTCCCAGCCGAAATGGAAAAACATCTCCTCACTTCTGCTTCTGGACTGGGTGCGGATTGCGGTGGAAAAGAAGAAAGGGAAAATCATGCACATCGACTCCACGATTATCGCCCAGGAGCCGAAAATCGCACCGTATAGAATGCGGATGAAGGCCCAAATCGCCGCCGCCCTGCGGCTCCCGCCGGAACGGGTCTCGGTCAAGGCCACTACGCCGGAAACCCTGGGAGCTTTGGGCCGTCGCGAGGGAATCGCCGCCATGGCGGTCGCCCTCGGCCAGTATTGATGGACCCCGTCTGGGGACAGGTCAATTCCTTCTTCGACTGGGCCACCGCCCACGGCGCTTTCTGGATTTACACGTTTCTTTTCGTTTCGGCCATCGTTGAAAATATTTTTCCTCCCTATCCCGGCGACGCGGTCATCTTCGCCGGCGGCTATCTGGCCTCCTCCGGCCGGTTAAACTGGCCCTTGGTGTTTCTTTCCACCACCGCCGGAAGCTGGGCGGGGCTTTTGATTCTCTTTTGGCTGGGGCGCGCCAAGGGGAGGAAGCTTTTGATTAAAAAAGAGGGGAGCTGGCTCTCCCACGAGCAGTTCGTCCGTTTCGAAAACTGGTTCGCCCGCTGGGGAGTCGCGGTAATCATCTTTGGCCGTTTTCTGGCCGGCATCCGTTCCGGTGTGGCTTTGGCCGCCGGCATCGCCGGCGTCTCCTGGAAAAAGATTCTGATATTCGGTCTGCTTTCGGTTTTAATCTGGAACGGCATTCTAATCTCTTTGGCCCGTCTGGTCGAAAACAATTGGGAGGGGTTGTATCACTGGTTCGGGCTGTACAACCGGCTGGTCTTGGCCGCCCTCGCGGTGGCGCTTATATTGTGGGCTTTGCGGTTCTGGAGGAGAAAACGTAGTGCCAAAAAAACTTAGGGTTTTGCTTTTAGCCGGCGGGGATTCGCCGGAGCGGGAGGTCTCTTTGGCCTCCGGACGGGCCGTGGCGGAGGCGGTCGGCCATCTTGGACATTCCCTGTTGGCCATAGACCCGGCCACGGGGAAGAGCTTGCTCGGCCCCGATGGAAAATTTCTGGCCGATGGCGTCCACGAACTGCCGCCGGATTCCAAATCACTCGCGGTGATCCGCCAAAAAGGGGCCATCCGCACGGTGGAAAAGTTCGATTTCTCCGCCGTGGATGTGATTTTCAACATCCTGCACGGCGGAAGGGGGGAGGACGGCACGATTCAGGCCCTTTTGGATTTGGCGGAAAAGCCCTACACGGGCTCCGGCGTTTTGGCCTCCGCTTTGGCGATGAACAAGCACGCCTCCAAAAAGCTATTCAAAGCCGAAGGGATTCCCACGCCGGACTGGGAGCTTTTCACCCTCAAGGAGCCGAAACTTTCGCCGGAACAAAAGTCGAAGTTGAAACGCTTCGGCTATCCTTTCGTGGTCAAGCCGAACGACGGCGGCTCGACAGTCGGATTGACCATCGTCCACAAACCGGATGAGTTGGAAGGGGCCATCGAAGCCGCTTTCGAGTATTCCAATCAGGTGATGGCGGAGGAGTTCATCGCCGGGCGGGAGCTGACGGTCGGCGTTCTGGGGCAGACGCCTTTGCCGGTGGTTGAGATTATTCCCAAGCATGAAATTTACGACTACACCTGCAAATACACCGCCGGAATGACTGAATACATCTGCCCGGCCAAGCTTACGGAAGCCGAGACGAAGAAAGTGCAGGAATTTGGGCTGAAGGCGTTTCAAATTCTCGGCTGCGAGGGGTTTGCCCGCACCGATTTTCGGATGGGGAAAGACGGCGTTTTCTACTGCCTCGAAGTCAACACGCTGCCGGGAATGACCAATTTAAGTTTGGTTCCCAAGGCGGCGGGCGCCTCGGGACTTTCCTTTGAAAACCTGGTGCAAAAAATCATCGATTTGGCCATTGAGCGGAAACGTGGCGGCTAACGGCAAAATCAAGGGAGTCCTTTTCGATATGGGCTCCACGCTCCTGGAATTCGAGAACCACTCCTGGGAGGTCTTGGACGGGCAATCCATTGCCGCCGCCTATGATTTCCTCCAAAAATCCGGCCACCCCTTGCCGGAGTTTGCCTCCTTTGATAAAAGCTTTCGCTCGGTTCTGGCGGAATACTGGAAAACGACCGACCAGACGCTCGAAGAAAGGCCGCTCACTCATTTGCTTGAGTTGGGGCTTTCCCGCGCCGGTTTTGAACGCAACGGACTGAATATGGAAGCGCTCGGCCGGGTTTTCTACCAGCCGATTCGCAGCCAGATTACCGAGTATGATGATGCCGTAGGGGTTTTGGAATGGCTGCGGGGAAAAAACCTCGCGCTGGCGGTGGTCTCCAATTCCATTTTCCCGGCCGAATATCACCTCGAAGATCTGCGAAGTTTTCGTTTGGCCCCCTTTTTCCAGACCACCCTGTTTTCTTCCGAAGTCGGACATCGCAAACCCCACCCGGAAATTTTCCATCGGGCTTTAAAGGCCCTTTCGCTCGGCCCGGAAGAGGTTATATTTGTCGGCGACCGGATGCGGGAAGACGTTTTGGGCCCCCAGCAATTGGGCATCCGCGCCGTTTTGAAACACCATCCCAAACGGGACTATTCGTTGGGAGCGAAACCCATGGCGACGGTCAAAAGTTTGAGGGAGCTTTTGCCGGTCGTGGAAAGGCATATTTAAACCCGTCCGCTTGGACGGACTTGAGGAGGAGTTGTGGATTTTTCCGAAACGCTTTTGAAGGATTTGACCGAGGCGCCGGGCGTTCCGGGTCAGGAAGAGGAAGTGGCGAAAGTAATGGAACGCTACCTGAAGCCGATGGCCGAAATTTCCTACGACCGGCTCGGCAGCTTGATTGCCAAAAAGCCGGGCGCCAAGGAGACCCCCAAGGTGATGATTGCCGGCCACATGGATGAGGTCGGCTTCATGGTCAAGGAAGTGACCAAGGACGGCTACATCCGTTTCCTCCCGCTCGGCGGCTGGTGGGGGCATGTCGCCTTGTCCCAGCGGATGAAAATCTATACCAAAAAAGGGCCGGTGCTGGGCGTCACCGGCGCCAAGCCGCCTCACATTTTGCCGGATGAAGAGCGCAAAAAAGTCATGGAAATAAAAGATATGTTCATCGATGTCGGTGTGGTGAAAGGGGGGGACGGTTTCAAAAAATTGGGGATCACCCCCGGCGACCCAATCGTGCCGGACAGCGCCTTCACCGTTCTATCCAACAAGAGAATGTATCTGGCAAAGGCCCTCGACAACCGCTTCGGCTGCGCGGGGGTCGTGGAAGTGCTCCAGCGTTTCACAAAAATTCCGCATCCCAACACGTTGTACGGCGTCGGTTCCGTTCAGGAAGAAGTCGGCTGCCGGGGCGCCGGCACGGCCGCCAACACCATCCAGCCGGATGTCGCCTTGATTCTGGACGTCGGCATCGCCCAGGACACCCCCGGCATGGAACCGGACAAATCGGAGCGGATGGGGGGCGGCGTCACCATTCTGGCCTACGACGGCGGGATGATCCCTTCCAAAAAGCTTTTGGATTTGACCATCGAGACCTGCGAGAAGGAAAAAATCAAATACCACCTCGCGGCGATGGAAAAAGGGACCACGGACGGTGCCAAAATACATGTCTCCCACTCCGGCGTGCCGACCATTGCCTTGGGCGTTCCCACCCGCTACATCCACACTCATCAGGCGATGATGCTGCGGGATGATTACGACGCCGTTCTCAAGCTGATGGTGGCTTTGGTGAAAAAACTGGACGCCAAAACGGTCGCAGGCCTGCACAACAACAAGTAATGGGGCTGGTTTTTCTAAACACCTTCTCCCGCAAGAAGGAGGCGTTTGTCCCCATCGAGCCGGGCAAGGTCAAGCTCTACACCTGCGGCCCGACCATCTACGATTTCGCCCACATCGGCAACTTCCGCACCTTTTTGTTCGAGGATTTGCTCCGCCGCTACTTGAAGTACAAAGGTTTCAACGTCGTTCAGGTGATGAACCTGACCGATGTGGACGACCGCACCATAACCGCGTCCAGAAAAGAGGGAATTCCACTTTCCGAATACACGGCCCGGTATGCGAAGGCGTTTTTCGAGGACTTGAAAACCTTGAATGTCGAGTCGGCCGAGCATTATCCCGCCGCCACGGCCTACATTAACGAGATGGTGGAAATCATCCAGAAATTGATGAAGGAGGGATACGCTTACGAATCGGGCGGCTCCATCTACTACAAAATCTCCGCCTTTCCCGGCTACGGCACCCTGCCCCATTTCAAGCCGGACGAGCTGAAGGCCGGCGCCCGGGTGGCGGCGGACAGCTACGAGAAGGAAGAGGTGGGGGATTTCGCCCTCTGGAAGGCCTGGGATGAAAACGACGGCGACGTTTTCTGGGAAACCCCCTTGGGAAAAGGCCGCCCCGGCTGGCATATCGAGTGCAGCGCGATGAGCATGAAGCTTTTGGGGGATCGCTTCGACATTCACACCGGCGGGGTGGACAACATCTTTCCCCACCACGAAAACGAGCGGGCCCAGTCAGACGCCTTCGCCGGGCATCCGGTGGTCAAGTATTGGTTGCATTCGGAACATCTTTTGGTCGAGGGGAAAAAGATGTCCAAGTCGCTCGGGAATTTTTACACCCTGCGGGATTTGCTTGCCAAAGGGTTCGCGCCGCCCGCCATCCGCTACGCCTTGATTTCCGTCCATTACCGCCTTCCGCTGAATTTCACCTTCGAGGGGATGACCGCCGCCCGCAATGCCTTGGAGCGGCTCTACGATTTCCAGCGGAACGTCAAAAACTCCAAGGAAGCGCCGGAGGGGGTGGAGGTCGGCCACGCCATCCACAAGGCCCGCGAGACCTTCGAACAGCAGATGGACGACGACCTGAATATCTCCGGGGCTTTGGCCGCCTTGTTCGACTTCGTCCGCGAAACCAATCGGCTCATCATCACCTACGGCCTTTCCGCCAAGGACAAAGAAAAAATTCTGGAATTTCTACAAAAGCTGGATACCGTTCTGGGCTTTTTGAAAGAGCCGGATGCCGCCATCGACGACCAAGTCGAAAAGCTCATAGCCCAGCGCAACGAGGCCCGCAAATCCAAGGACTTCGCCCGCTCCGACCAAATCCGCCTCGAACTGGAAAAAATGGGCATCCTCCTCGAAGACACCCCGCAAGGGACGAAGTGGAAAAAACGTCTTTAGAAGCTCACCAACATTATTTAAGCCGCAATTTCTATGGAACATGACAAATCTTCTCGCGGAAATGCAAGCCAGTTCTTCGTAGCGGGAGAGCTATGCCGTCGCGGCTACTCGGCCGTTGTAACATTGGGCAACACGCCCAATACCGACATATTGTGCAGTAATCTCGATGGAACTAGGTTTGTACACATTCAGGTGAAGACCTTTGTGCCAGGCAGCAAAACATGCAGTGTTGGCAAAAAAGCCGAAAGGGACTACGGGGATAATTTCTTTTGGGTGTTGGGAGGAATTCCGAAGCCAAACACGAATAAGTATTTCGAGTATTACATAATCCCAGCTTCTGTCATGGCGAAAAACGTACTTGCAGGCCATCAGCATTGGCTGAAATCTCCCGGAAAGCGAGGTCAGGCACACAAAGAAAGCACCGTTAGAACGGTGCGCTTGCCGCCCTATAAATCATCTATTGGCTGGGATATTAGCGAGTTTCTTAATCGTTGGGACTTAATTGAAAATAAGCTGCGAGCGTAACAAAGTGAAAACGTGATAGCACTCACCCCCATTACGCTCGAAGGCCACGGCGTCCGGCTGGAGCCCTTGACTCCCGAACATAAAGATGCCTTGATTGCCGCCTCCTCCGACGGCAAACTCTGGGAGCTCTGGTTCACCGCCATTCCAGAACCAGCCAAAACCGAAAAATACATCGCCGACGCCTTGGCCAGTCAGCAGGCCGGAAATATGCTGCCGTGGGTGGTGCGGGAATTGACTTCCGACAAAATCATTGGCAGCACCCGTTATCACGACATTGTTGCCGCCCTCGATCGGGTGGAAATCGGCTACACCTGGTACGCCAAATCTTTTCAGAAAACCCACGTCAACACCGCCTGCAAGCTCTTGCTTTTGGCCCACGCCTTCGAAACGGTGGGCTGCAAGGTGGTCGGCTTGCGCACGGACAATTTCAACTTCGCTTCGCAGAAAGCCATTGCGGCCCTGGGGGCCAAAAAGGATGGCGTCATCCGCCACCACGGCCTGCGCAAGGACGGCACGGTGCGGGACTCGGTAATGTACAGCATCCTCGCGGCCGAATGGCCGGACGTGAGACGCCACCTCGAACTCCGCCTCACACGGCATGCGGAAAAATAGGGGGTATTAAAGAATGCCCAAACCCAATAGCGGCGGCTGGAAAACCTGCTCGCGCGGGCACAAGTACCGCGGGTTTTCCTTCTGCCCCACTTGAATGCCCGGCCGCGCCCGGCGGGCCGCCGCGGCTCGGAAGAGAAAGAAATCCCGCCGCCGTTAGTGCAGGGGCAATTCATGAATTCCCCTTACAACCCCCATTTCGGGCTTGGCATCCGCCTTTTCAACCGATAACTTACGCAGGAGCGCGCTGGCATAGCTCAGGGGTAGAGCAGCGGTTTTGTAAACCGCCGGTCGGGGGTTCGAATCCCTCTGCCAGCTTTTTTTATTGGGGCAAAAACGGGGGGAATTTAGTTGCGAATTTGGGAATTTTGGGCGGAGTTGTAGCGGGGGGATTGGTGCGGGCTGCAAAATCGGGGGGATTTTGCAGGGGAAAATGCAACCTCCCCTTAATCCCCTCCTTCGTAAGGAGGGGAGGAAAGACAACCTCTCCCTGACCCTCTCCTACAAGGAGAGGGGACAAGAAAGACGGAGATTAGAGATCAGAGATTAGTGATTCGTCCGCTCGTCACCTCCATTTTAAAGACGATTATTTAAGGGAAGGGAGGGGCGGAGCGTACGCTCCGCCCCTTTGCCTTTCCTTTTTCCCCTCAACCCGCTTTTGGCGGGTTTGGGGCTTTGTGACCCTTTTGGCTGCCCTTGGGTCTTAGGGCTTTGGGTTCGCGGGATTTGGGCGGCATGTGAAGGGGAGGCGCCACCTCCTCTTCAGCTCTATTGGGTTGGCTGCCTTCAAAGAGGCAGCTGCCCTGCGCCGTTTACGCGGCGCTTTGGTGTTCTATTCCGGCTTAGTGCAACCTCCCCTTAATCCC
>DATLYY010000002.1 GCA_035574275.1 Verrucomicrobiia bacterium | reverse complement strand
CGCCCCCGCAACCCCTCCAAAACTACTTTCGCTTTGGTCTTGCCGTCAAAGACCCGCTTCCGCATCGCTGAATCCTCCTTGTGAATTCAGCCACAATCTACTCCATTCATCCTACCCTGTCACTAATGGGGAGCAGTATAGGAGTCCCAACTAAAATCAGATTGCCATCGTAGGTGCGGCTGATGGAGGAAAGGTTTCCGGTGGAAGGAAGGGCAGAACCGGAGAAACTTCCAGATGAAACACCATAGATAACACCGCCGGAAATAGTGCCAGTAACTTGGTTTTTAATCTGATCGAATTCGTTGTCATCGACCAACTTATTACCGTTTAAATCCGGAATAGCAGGGGGAAACTGGTCCGGCAGATAGCCATCCGTCATATCGGCTTCATCGGTGGGGTAATTCATATAAAGGTTGCCGTATTGCGATAGGGGTGAACCGGTCGTATTGGACAGGGCCGTAGAGACCAAGGGCTCTACGATGTGTCCATTCGAACCGTCCAACTTCATACCCGAAATGGTGGAAGTGGAGATGCTTGAAAGTGGATTGCCTGAGTTGTCCGTTACTATTCCGCGGCTGTAAAGGGTACCGTAAACTTTGGAATCCGAAGAACCAACACGAACCATCAGGTTCTGAAGTGAAGCAATTTTAATCCGGTCAAAGCTCCCATTTTTTGAGGCATCCTTGTTCCAAAAGCGGTCGGCATTGTCGAAGGTAGCGTGGCACATAATGCAGTTCACCTGATTGGATAAAAGGGCGTAGTCAAAACCCCGAAAAGGAACGCCTGTAACCGTATAGACGGCTCCGATTTTTGAGTTGATTCCGTCCGCCTCTGAACCGAAGGAAACGATTTCAAGCTCCGTCACGTTACCCGGCTTGTCCCGACGGCTGACCTTTACGCTGTCCACTTTTGCGGAGCCACCCACCGTATGATTTGCGTTGACCTTGATGCAGGCCCCGTTGCTTAGACCTATGGAGGCGAGGTAGGTTTGAAAGGCGTTGATATCACCCGTGGAGCCGGCCGACTTTGGCGGGCTGGTTAAAACGGCATTTACATATGAGTTCCAAATCGTCTGCCGCCCAAGCATTACCCCCGCTTCAGCGGCATAGGATGCCCGGGTGCTGCGCTGGGTGTTGCTGGAAATGCTTTGATCGGTCGTGCTGGTCTTCAAGGAAACCAGACCAATCAAAAGCACGAGCAACAGTACCGAGATTGCGATGATGAAGGCAACCCCTCTTTGACTTTTTAAATAGTTTTTCATTTTACTCCTCCTTTTTTCAGTTGCTCAACAAATAGACCGACGAGGTAAGCCGCCGCAGCCGATGGCCGCCGTCAGCTTTCCAGTCCGGATCGGATTCCGTCGTGGCCGCGGTTAGGTCAATGGTAACCAATTTAATGGTGTCGTTGACTGTTGGAGCATCGACCAAGGTGCCGTTGGAAAGGGTATACTGAAAGTTCAAATTACGCAACCCTTCGGACAACTGTCCCGTATTGCCCAAACCATCCCGCTGTACTAAAACGGGGTTCACTGAATCTGTTTGGTCCACGTAGTATTTGAATTCGATTAATTTGACGATGGCGTCCCCGGGGACGCACCCGGCGGTTAGGGCCGGCTCGACAAAACTTATCTCATAAACTCCTTTTCCGTTATTTGTGTTAGTGGTGTTGATGGTCATCCACTGACCCGGGCCACCGGGGACTTTCCAGAAATAAAATTTGTCCCCCGCTCCCCAGCCGGTTATATCGTCCGTGAGCGGGATTTCCAGCCAGTCCTTATTGCCAGGGGCTATTGTGTTCTGCAAAAAGTGGGTGCCGGACTGGTTCGTGAAGCGGATGGTGACGGTGTCCGGATTGGTATTGGCCGCTTCGATGCCACGCAGTCCAGCCGGCAAAAGGGAGCCGGCCACTTTAAAAAGGTCGACTAAAAGGTTCAAGCTGGCGCGGGCGTTTTGCTGGGTATCGGATATCGAGGCCTGCACGTTGTTGACCTTGTTGGCGCTCAAATAGGCGTTGTAGGTGGCAACGACGACGATTGAAAGAATAAAAAGAGCGATTATTACTTCAACGAGTGAGAACCCTTTTTCGCCGGACTTGAATTGCTTGAAAACCGGTATTTTTTTGACCATTCTCTTTCCTCATTTCGCATATTTCGGCTGAAGGAAAACGCAAACAATAGGCCGGTTTTGAAAGAAAGAGGGGGGTATCTTCTTATCAGCCATTGGGTTGTCGTAAAATGCCACCCCAAAAACTCTAAAAAGGATGGGATTGGGACTACAAGTGAAGGAAATTATCTATACTTCTGCCGGTTTAAGCTTCCCAAATAAAATCAAACAGAATCGAGGAACCGGCGCCGATAACCACGGCGTAGGAAACCAAAGCTTTTACGGGATTGGCCAACTGTTCCCAACCCGCCCCCGCGAAGGCGGCTTTGGTGCCGGCCATCGCAAATATCAAAAGCGGGGCCAAGACGGGAAAAGCAAGAATTACAAAAAGCACTCCCTTGGATTCAGCCTTTGCCACCATTGCGGCTGAAAGGGTCGTGCCAGCCACCAGCCCCAAACTTCCAAGGAATAAAATCACCAGAAAGCCAAGGGTGTTTACCCCGCTCACATTGAGCCAGACAAAAAAGAGCGGCACCAAGACAAGTTCCAAAAAGAGGAGCAAAAGCAAATTGAAGCAGAATTTCCCCCAAAAAACGGAAGGGGGGCTGGCCAAAAGGCGCAAAGCCAAAATCGTTTTGGTTTCCTCTTCTTTCAAAAAGGAACGGGAGAGGCCGGCCGTTGAGGCGAAAAAAAGGGTGACCCAGAAAAAGGCGGAAAGGAGCCCGGGGGTCAGACTGCCCGCCCCCAAAGAAAAGGAGACCACGAAGACCGTCACAAGCCCGAAAAGTACAAGCAGGGCGGAGCTCCAGCGGCGGCGGAGTTCGGAGCGAAGCTCCTTTTTTAAGACGGTGCGGGTTTCAGCGGCCCAGCTCAAGTTTTTTATCCCCCCAAGCGTATTCGTTCGGGTCGTTGGTGGCCACCACGGCGAGGCCGCGCTTTTTCTGCTCGGCCAAAAGCTCGATCACGATTTTCGCTCCGGCCGTGTCCAGGTTGGCGGTCGGTTCGTCCAAAAACAGGAACTGCGGTTCAAGCAGAAAGGCCAAAGCATACTTTAAACGCTGGCGCATGCCCAAGGAGAATCCGGCCACCTCGTCATCCTCCCGCTCGCCGAGGCCGACGCGGGAAAGCGTTTCATCCACGCCCTCCGATTTGCGGCCCAAAAGAGCAAGGAAGAAGTTCAGATTTTCACGGGGGGTCAGCTCCTCGTAAAAGGAAAGGTCTGGTGAAACCATATAGAGATGACGGCGGCGGCGCTCCTTCGGGATTACTTCCATGGCGTCGCGGAACTCGATACGGCCGAAGCTGGGGGTCAAAAGCCCGGCGGCGATTTTGAGCAGGGTCGATTTGCCGCTCCCGTTGGGGCCGGCGATCACCAAGACCTCCCCTTTGGATACGGAAAAATCGAGTTTGGAGAAGACCTTCAGGTCTCCATAGAACTTGGAAAGTTCGGAGGCAGAAAGGGAGGCGCCCACTGAATTACCAGTCCCTGCGGTTGGCATGGCATCCGGGAGAATCGGGCAGGCCGCTGCAAGAGACGCCGTCGAAAAGCCCGAGGGGGGCCACAGTCGGGTCGAATTCCACGTCAAAGAGGCCGTTCACGTGCATCTGCCTACGACTTATCGGTTCTATGGCATTCAAACTGTCCACGGTGGCATAATGGCAAGTGATGCAGGGAATGGCAAGCGAGTCATGCTTTTTATGCCGGCCGGAGAGACGGGTGAAATCGTCCCCTGGAAGCGCCGCATGACAACTGCCGCAGAAAACCTCCCCCGAGCCGCCGTAGAAATACATTACGCGGTCCGTGTCGCCGCCGGGGAAGGCGCCATGGCAGTAGACGTTGGCGCAAGTGCCGATCGTGGTGTCGAAAACCGGAGGGCCGTAACGGGAGGAGAAAAGTTGGGGCAGACCGGAAAAGACCACTTCGGCCCGGCCATCGGCTCCACTTCCGCTGGGAGTAAAGTGAGTCGAAGAGAGCACAAAGGGTGGTTTGGCGTGGCAGGTTTGGCAATCCGTACCGGCAAAGAAAACACTTCCTTTAACCATAGCGGAATGACCGCCAACGCCGCGGTCGGAAAAGTTGCTGTCGCGGGCCAGCGAATAGGGAGGGGCACCGGAGTAGTCGCCGGCATAGCCACCGTGGCAGCCGACGCAAACATCAAGACGCTGGTTGTGGCAGCCAACGCAGGAGACGTCTGCCGTTCCCCCCGTGTACTCCTCCCCGTGGCAGCTTTTGCAGCCAAGACCGTATTCCGGCTGCAGGTTGTTCGAGAGAATGGCGGCCGGATGGTCGGCCAGCCAACCGGTGGGATGAATGCGCAACTGCGTCGGTCTGGATCTGCGGGCGGAGCAGCCAAAGGCGACTAATGAAAAGGCTATGCTTCCTGTTAAAAAAACAAAGCCGATGATTTTAGAATGTTGGAAGCGCATCGCTAATTGTCGTGGCAGCCGGCGGAGGCACAGGTCGGTTCGTCCGACTGGTGACAGGAAAGACAGTATTCGGCATCCCGGCGGGCTTCGATGGCATGGCGGGAGGGAACACCGGAGAGGGTTACGGTCCAGTTTGGTGCCGAGTGGGAAAGGGGCTGGACCGCTTCCGCTCTGTGGCAGGACACGCAAAAGCTTTCCACTTCATGGCAGCTTTGGCAGTCGGCCCGCTTGGCTTTCACATCCAGCGGGTGGGAATACAAGTAATTCACCGGATGGGTGGAGCCGAGCAGGTTGTCCCCCCGGTGGCAGGCAAGGCAGTTTTCTTCCTGCCGGTGGCAGGGGGCACAGGCGGAAGCATCCAACCCGGCGGCAAACTTGTGCGCGTGCGAAAAACCGGCAGGATGCATCAAACGGCGGAGGGTTTTGGCGTCCGAGTGACAGAGTTCGCATTCGGAACTTTGAGAGGCGCCATCGTGACAGCCGAAACAGGTTTGCATTTCCGGCATCTGGGCGGCGGTCAAGACCTCCTTGGCGTCCGAGCCGGGATGGCAGGTTAGGCAATTGATGTTATGTTCCACGTGCCGCTTGTGCGAAAAGATGGTTTTGCGTTCATGCGGCGGGTAGGTTTTGGTATCCTTCACGTCCCGATGACAGAGAGAGCATTCTTTGGAAGCCACCTGGCCGTTATGGCAGGTCAAACAAAGTTCCTCTTCAGGCAAAAGCAAATCGGCGGCTTCTTCGCTTTCGGCGGCGGCGTGGCAGTGGGAGCAGTCCAGCCCGAATTCCTGGACATGTTTTTTATGGTCAAAAATAATGGAGGAGGCCGGCAGGGTGAATTTGGCCTCCACCCCGCGCCAACTAAAATAAGCGACGACAGCCGCCGCCAGAAAAAGAGCGAACGTCAGCGGGCGGAGCAACTTCAATTCTTCACCTCAAATCGCCAGCGGGCGCGGAGGAAAAGACGGTTGTCGTAACGGAAGTCGGGATTGGAGAGTACTTGGTACGCTGCTTCTATGAAAAATTTCCTTTGGAATTGCCAGCCGATTCCCATAAGCAAATTAGCCACGCGGGATTCTTCATCCAAAAGAGAGTCCGCCCTGTCCGGGACAAGACGGAATTGGGACAGATCGAAAGCGCCGGTGAAGTGAAACGCCCCTTTTTGATGCGCGATGTTCGAAAATACGCCGTCATAGTTGCGCCCAAACCCCCCTGTCCGGCGATAGCCGAAGGAAACGCCGTCGGCCCGCAGGGCAACATCCATCCGGTAGCCGGTTTCGTCCTCATAGATAATCATTCCCGGTTCGACCTGAAGCCCAAGGCGTTCGGATAACGGGTAATCAAACCCGGCCCGCAGGTCGGTATAGCGGGTGGCCGGCAGGCGGGAGAAAACCGAGTATTGATAGAAAATCGGCTTGTAGTTGGCGGCTTCCAACTGGGTGGATAGGTTTTTCAGGCGCGGCAGGGTCAACCGGACGGTGTTGCGCACCAACTGCTCCGTGCGGCGATCGTAAACGGTTTTGCCGTAAAAGCTCCAAGTTTTGTAGAGATAGGAAATCTCACCAAAGCCGCCGCGGAAACGGTTTTGTCCGGCAAAAAAACGGGCCCCCCAGCCGGCTTTGAATTTGAAATAGGGGGAGGTCGAAACGGCCATTGAGGCACCCCAGGTCTGGTTTTTCTTGAGCGGTTCCACCCGGTCGGGAACGATTTGATTGACGGAGGCGCCATAGAAGCCGGCAAACTCGATGCGTTTTACCGGTCGGAGCCGGGCAAAAACGCCGTCTATGTTGGTTCCTACCGTTGGGAAAGCGAGAAACTGGCGGCCGACGCGCCAGTCAAGTATTCCGAACAAGCGTTCGTATCCCAAGTAGAGGTTATAGAAATTCGTCTGAATTTTTTTCTGCGGACCACGCAAATAATCGGAACGCAAGCGTACCGTGATGCCAAATTCGAATCCCTTTGAATTGCCCGCCCGGCCGAAATCGGCGGCCAAAAGCGAGAGGGTTTGGTACTGGCGGATGTGATTCAAGGAGGAGTCACTTGAGGTTTTGTCCTGGAAAAGATAGTAGGCGCTGTTAAAATGGCCGGTCAGTCGAAAAGCGAAAGCGGGCGAGACAGAGAGGAGAAGAAAAAGCGCAGGCCCGACTCGCTTCACGCACCAAAGTTAGCCCAAAGCGGCGAAAATTGTCAAGAAAAATAGGCATACGCGGCGCCCCAGCGGAGGCCGTGATCGGAGATAACCACTTTTTTAATGCGCAGCCGCTTCAGGATTTCCAAGAGAATAATGCCGCCGGGAACGATGATGTCGGCGCGGGCAGGGTCGAAGGAAAGCGTTTTCCTGCATTGAGATAATGGCAGGCGTGATAATTTTGCAACCTTTTCCCCAAGCACCTTTGGAGTAGTGTTGAATCCGTGTACTTTTTCCGCCTTGTATTTTTTTAATCCGAGCGAAAAGGCGGCCAAGGAGGTGGCGGTACCCCCCGTCAGGACGGCCAACGGGTAATTTTTTTGGAGCTTGAGTCGGCCAATTGTTTTGGCGGCCTCAAGGCGCAGTTTTTGCAACTCCGTTTCAAAGTATCTATTCATAGGCGTAAACTTTTCCTTCAATCGCACCGCACCGATTTCAAGCGAAACCTTGTTGGCAATCTTTCCGGCCTGCCCCCAGATAACTTCGCTGGAACCGCCGCCGACATCGATGACCGCGACTTTGGAATTTATCCTCAAACCGGAGGTGGCGCCCAAGAATTCGAGGCGGGCTTCCTCGGCAGCGGAAAGAACAAAGAAGGAAATACCCAATTCCTTTTCAAAATGCCGCGCAACAGCCCGACCGTCTTTGGCGCGGCGGAAGACATTGGTGCCGAGGGCCAAGAAGATGCCCGGTTTAAAACGGTCGGATTGTTTCTTTAATCCTTTCAAAGCGAGAAGTGTTCGGGCAATCGCTTTTGGGTTCAGCTTCCCTTTGCCGGACAGCCCCTTTCCCAAGCGTGGGGAGGCGACGGCTTGGTAAAGAATTTTTACCCGGCCATCCGTTTGCAGGCGAGCGATCAAAAGGAGGACGCTATTGGTGCCGCAATCAAAAATGGCGACCGTAACCGGCAGTTTTAAAGAACGTGAAAAACGAAGCATTTCAGATATTCGGTTTCGGGCATTGCCGCCAGAACGGGATGGTCCGGGGCTTGCGTTCCGTAATCGACCAGGCGCAATCTGCGGCCGGCTTTCAAGGCGGCCACATTTACCAACTCCCAAAGCGTTTGCCTGTCCATATGGAATGAGCAACTGCAGGTTACAAGGATGCCTCCAGGGACAAGCCAGTCCAGGGCGCGACGGTTTAACGTAAAGTATCCTTTTTTACCTTCATCAAAATGTTTCTTGCTTTTAATCAAAGCGGGGGGGTCCAAAATGACCACGTCAAATTTCCCGGCATCCTTAGGAGGACTCGCGAGATAATCGAAAATCTCCGCTTTTTCGAAGCGGATTTTGGTTTCCATCCGGTTCAAAAGGGCGTTTTCAAGCGCCAAATCCAAGGCAGATTGTGATTCGTCCACCGCCACCGCTCCGGCGGCACCGAAATGCAGGGCTGTCAGCCCCCAAGCGGCGGTGTAGCTGAAAAGGTCCAAAACCCTTTTTCCTTTCACCCACAACGCCAGTTTTTTGCGGTTTTCCTTCTGGTCCAAAAAGAAGCCGGTTTTCTGGCCGCTTTTCAAATCGACACTGAAGGCCAGTTTACCTTCTTGAATTTCTACGGTGTCCGGGACTTCGTCGGTGCAAACTTCGCGAAGCAACGGAAGCCCCTCCAATTGACGTAGGGGAGAATCGCAAATCCAGATTGCTCCTTTGGGACTAACTTTTTCCATAAATACGGGCAGCCAGTCGTTTTTCAGTTTCTCCATCCCCATGGTTAATACTTGAACGGCAAGATATTCGCCGTAGCGGTCGGCCATCAAACCGGGGAGAAAGTCCGATTCGCCGTAAACGAGGCGGCAGGCCTCTTTGTACGAGACCTGCCGGGGGGGGAAGGTCAAGGCCGCTTCGAGGCGGCGGCGGAAAAAATTGGGACCGATGGGATCCGGCTCGAAGCTCAAAATGCGGGCGGCAATCAGGGTGTTCGGGTTATAATAACCGATGGCCAAAAAGCGGTTCGAAGAGTCGAAGATTTCGGCCAGGCCACCTTCGGTAACCCCTTCCACTTTTTCGATCTCGTTCGAAAAAACCCAGAGATGCCCTTTTTTTATGCGATGCTCTTCATTTTTTTTGAGTAAAATTTTGGCCATAACAACCGGTTTTGACCGGAAGGTGGAAAGTATATCGGGACGGCTTCTTGGGCAAGAAATCAAAACGAAAGCCGGTCTGATAACCGGCTTTTAGAAGAAAATCAGGAGTGAAGAAAATCGGGTTTTCTATTTGGACGGAAAAGACACACTTCCGTCCGGATAAGGTTTCTGGCTATTCAGCGCGGTTTGGTAGGCTTTCAGAACCGCTTCCTCCAACTGCTTGCGCATGGCCGGGGTAATGGGATGGGCGATGTCCTGATATGTGCCGTCCGAACGGCGGCGGGAGGGCATCGAGACGAAAAAACCGGCCAGCCCGGAAATGATTTTCATCCCGCGCACCACAAAAACATTATCAAACGTGACGTTGGCAAAACCTTTCAATTTTGGCTCATCCTTGACGATCACCCGCACGTCGGTTATTTCCATTTTGCCTCCCTTCAGGCCGGCCGGCCTCCTATTGAAACGGTTGCACAGGTGGCCAGCGGGCGGACAATAAAAAAGCGGGGAGTGGGGGTGATGCCCGTTTTGTTCAAAAGATTTTGAATCAAGGCGCCATGTCCTCTCGTCTTTTCCGAAACGGCCCGCCGTTCGGATTTTTTGGGCACCGCCGCCCACACCGATGGCCCGGAACCGGACATCAATACCGGCTCGAAACCGGCGGAGGCAACGGCTTTCTTTAACTGCTCTACTTCCGGGAAGCGCCGGAAAACCGGTGCTTCCAAATCATTGGAGAAGAGGCATGCGCGTGGGGATCTTCGAGGGTCTTCTCCAATGACCCTTTTTTTTTCTGTTGGTAAAAAGTTACCCCTGTTTTTTACGCTTGTCAAGCTCAAATTGAGCGCTTGATACGCCCAGGGGGTTGATACTGAAACATGGGGGCAGACCAGAAGAATCGAATAGTTGGTCGGCAGGGAAAGCTCGTAGAGCATTTCTCCGCGTCCCTGAGCCTGGGCTTGGCCGGAGGTGAAAAAGAAGGGAACGTCAGAACCAATTTTTGAGCCCAAAAAGGCCAGCTCACTTTTGCTTACGGGTATTTGCCAGAGTCGACAGGCCCCCAAAAGGGCCGTTGCGGCATCCGAGCTGCCACCCCCGAGGCCCGCAGCGACGGGGATTTTTTTATCGATAACCACCCGGATCCCTTTTTTTGTTCCGGTGTAGGCCTGCAACAAACGAAGGGCTTTCGTAACCAAGTTATCCTCTTCCTGAATGGGGTGGCCTTTGGTCAGAACATGGATTTTTGAGCCGGGATGGAAAGTCAGACGGTCAAAGAGTGAGACGGCCTGCAGTACCGTGTCGATTTCATGGTAGCCGTCGGAACGCTTGTAAAGAACTTTTAAATATAGGTTGATTTTAGCCGGAGCCAAAAGGGAAAACATGGCATTAATACCGGCTTTCCCACCAGAAATTGCTGCCAAATTGCAAGCTTACGAAGCGGTCGCGGCTGGCGGCACCGGAAACGTTGCCAAAGTTGTCCCGATTTCTGGTGCCAATATCCATTCGAGCAAAGAGGTTGGCCTTATATTGATATGTGGCTGAAAACTGGAAGGTCAGAGATTTCTCCACCACACCCAGGGGAAATTCGGCGAAGGGAACCTTCAATGTCTGCACGGCAACGCTGTCCTGCCCCTTGCGGCGGTATTCGGCCGAAAAGCCGGCGTCGAAGCTATTGCTGAAATATTGCCGGTAGCGGAACAAAACGTAATCGCCGCTCGGTCCCAACGGGGCACCGATGGGGACATTGTGATAGAGATAGAGGTTGTAATAGCGGTTCTGGCCGTACACGTAATTGTTGATGCGGCTGTATTCCAGATTCAGGGAATTGTTTTTATACGGGCCGAGTGAACTGGCGAAAAATCCCAAGCGAATACCGATCTGTTGCGGTTCGGAGCAATCGCCGAAGATGCAGTCGTACTGGAAATCGTCGATTAAAAGCTCCCCATAGTGGGCAAAATTTTTGAACGGAGTGACATTCCAGTCGATAGCCCAGATAGGATTGTCGTCCTTGAAATTGTTGTACTGCTCGCCATAAAAGGGGACAAAGGGCATCAAATAGTACCATTCAAACTTGCGGTTCGGGCCGCCGTATAGCACTACCTCCGACAGAGAAAGCTCCAGCCAGTGCCAAGGTTTGACAGCCAGCCTGTGGGCGGAGAAGTAACGCGGAACTGTATCGAAAGGGGTGACGGGATTGATGGCATCGTCCAAACGGGTAAAGAAGAACTGGAAACGGAGCGCTTTGTAAGTGGCTTTGAACCGAAGCATGTCGAAAGGAGGCGGGTTGGGGGAAATCAAATCCACTTCAGCAAAACCGGGACCCCACTGCAGGCGCTGGCGACCAAAGATCAAATCAAAATATTTATAGTGATATTTCAAGTATGTGTCGTCCAGCGTGCCGCCCAAGTCGTTGTGCGTCCAGGCGCGGGCGCGTACTGACCGGTTTTTGCTTACGTGGTTTTCCACTCGGAACCGGCTGCGGAAATAGAATCGCCCGTCGAGTTCGGCTCCAACATACGCATTAAAAACCGGCTTATGAAAGGGTTCCCTTTCTTTGTGGAAATCGGATTTGAGATTGAATGCAGAGCCCCAGCGAAAGGTTAAAGAGGAGGTGGTATCGTTTAGCTTTTCTTTTGATGCCAGCTCCACTTTGAATTCATCAAAGAGCCGCTCAAAAAGCCAATACTGATGAGGTTTCAGATTCAGCGTATTTTCCTCCAGTTCCCGCTTAACGGACTCAAGTTCGGCGGCGATTTCACCCCGCGTATAAGGTTTGTCGGCGACGAAGAGATTGGGGAAAAAACCCTGAAAGTGCAGCTCGTCGATGACTGGGTAGACCCAAGAATCGAGAGGGATTTCTTCAAGCTGGTTGGAAAACGTCTTTGGAAATAGGGTCAAAATAAGAAGCGGGAGGGCGGCCAGCGCCTTTGTGATTTTTGTCATCCGTGGCTTAAATACCAAAGAGGGGGATTTTCGTCAAGACGAAAAGCTCAGGTTAGGTAAAACCTACTTGGGCCACAGAGATTTCAACTGTGCGATTCTTATCCGAACAAAGCCGGTTTGCCCAAGAAGCGGCGGAGGGTGCCGATTTTGCCGGTGTGATAACCCTCGTGCAGAGACAGAGTTTGCAGGGCCTCCCGTAGGTTTTTATAAAACGGCGATTCCTCGCTTGGTTTTTTATTCAAATCGGCCGGACGGATTCTGGCCAGTTTGCTTCGCAGGGCCTTGCGCACGGCGGTCATTTTTTTCAGCACTTCATCTTTGGTCACGCCGCCCACGGCGGAGGGGTCCGAGCCAGTTCTGAATTTGGGGACGAAGTTTTCGTCCAAAAGGGATTGATTGAAAAAAAGTTTCAGCACGGCATTTTCAATGACCGCCAGATGCCCCAGCGTCCAGACCAAACTCGTGCGAATCGGCTCGGCCACTTTTTGGGCCTCCTCCTCCGTAAAATCGTCAATGCAAGCCAACGTCCAACTGCGGATGGTATCGAGCTGTTTGAGCAGGACTTTTTTTTCGGTCATAGCTACTCCTCCTGGCGGATGAGAATAAATAAAGGGGTGGAGGTTGTAAAGGCTTTCTATCCGCCAACCATGATACCTTCACTTGACGCGGAAAGAGAAAGAGGTAAATTGTTGCCCTTCGCTTGGCTTATAACCAGCCCGGCATTGTTGCAGCGTGAAATTTAGCTGCTGAAGTCATACAGGACAACTACGTGGGACACGCATACACACCCGGACTTAAAGTAACCGATCATTTGGTCATCACCAAAAAGCGGATTCTGCCGCTCAAAGGGGAGGTTTTGGTCAAAGTTGGTGACCAGGTGACCCCGGATACGGTAGTGGCGCGCACCCATTTGCCCGGGCCGGTCGAGCCGGTGAACGTGGCCAACATTCTGGGACTGGCCCCTGCCGATGTGCCCGAGCACATGCTCAAAAAGGCCGGGGATGCGGTGCAGGAAGGGGAGGTCATCGCCGCGGCGAAGAGCTTTTTCGGGTTTTTCAAATCAGAATGCAAATCGAAAATCACCGGAACGATTGAAAACGTCTCCTCGGTCACAGGCCAGGTGCTTTTGCGCGGACAGCCGATGCCGGTTGAAGTGAAGGCCTATTTACCCGGTGAGGTAGTGGAAGTTTTCCCCAAGGAAGGGGTGGCCATTCGAGCCGCGGGTGCCTTCGTGCAGGGGATTTTTGGCATCTCCGGGGAAACGCACGGAGCATTGAAAATCGTCGTCCCCGATCGCAAGACCGTTTTGTCCGATGATTTGATTGACTCCAGTTGCAAAGGAAAAATAATCGTCGGCGGTTCCTTGGTCACCGCCGCGGCCTTGCGGAAGGCGATTTCGGTCGGGGCCGCGGCCGTCGTGGTGGGGGGGTTCGATGACAAAGACCTGCGGGACTTTCTGGGGTATGATTTGGGGGTGGCCATAACCGGTTCGGAGGAACTGGGGATTACGCTGGTGGTGACGGAAGGTTTCGGGCAAATTGACATGGCGGAAAAGACCTTCAACTTGCTTAAAAGGTTCGAGGGAAAACTGGCTTTGGCCAACGGTGCCACGCAGATTCGGGCGGGGGTCATCCGTCCGGAGGTCATCATTCCGCTGGAGCAAAAAGTCGCAAAAACCAAAGAAGAGCAGTTTGAACAGGAGGGGCTTTCAGTCGGCTCGCCGGTGCGGGTCATCCGCTCTCCTTATTTTGGCCGGTTGGGAAAGGTGACCAGCCTCCCCGTGGCACTGCAAAAACTGGAGTCGGAATCGCACGCCCGGGTTTTGGAGGTGGAGTTTGAGGATGGAAAACGAGCGGTCGTCCCCCGCGCCAACGTGGAAATGATTGAAGGATAAGCCCTTGGGGGGGGGCGAACTTACGAGATTTTTTGATTTTTCCCCAAAAAACTCTTGACAAATTCCGGTCGGCCTGCGTATTATTTTCTGGCATCTAAAATTATAGAAAGGAGTGGTTTTTGTGAGGTCTTTGGCCCTTAAACTATTCACCCTTCTGCTGGTGGCATTGTTGCTCCTTTCTTTCTCCGCCCCCGCCTTTGCCTTGCCCATCCGGTATTATTTGGTCATTAATGATTTGGATGAAAATCCTCATCCCCACGCAATGAAGTATGTATCGTTTTATATCGTGATTGCTCTGCCTTCTGGTGGTTTTATGTTTTTGCCCATTTTTGTGAAATCGAAAGCAACCTCCGAGAATGTTACCGAGATAAAGGATGTAAAGACCTCCGGCTCGCCACGGCTCGATGAATACATACAATAAAAAGCGGGAATTAGCGGCTAAGCAGTTAGAGCAGATTGATTCTTTGGTTCAGCAGAAGCGATACAATGAAGCTTTTGCGCTTTTGAGAGGATTGTCTCTCGATTTTGCTTCGGAAGCTCCTGCTCAGGAAACCGCCCTTTTTCATTATTTAAAGGCTTATGTTGGTTGGGAGCTTGGAGAAAAGAAACCCGCACTGGCTGAAGCCCGCAGGGCCCTGGAGATTTATTTGAGCTTACGAGATTTCGCGGGAATTGCAAAAGCGGAATGTTTGGTTGGTTCGCTCCTCGTCGATTTGGGAAATTTGGCGAACGCACGGGAGCATTTAAAGCAGGCCGTGGCTGGTTTCAACTTTGCCGGGGATGTGGCGTCGGCCGCGCGAGCATTAAATCAAGTCGCCTATCTGCACTATGTAAAAGGGGAGCTTAGGTTGGCTGTCCATTACAACAGAGAAGCTAAGGAATATGCCGTCAATGCCGGAGACAATTATTACAGCGTGATTCTATCGGGCAGTTTAGCCGCTTACCAACTTTTTGATGGCCAGTGGAGACGGGCCATGGAGGATCTTAAAACTTATTTAGTTGAAACAAAGAAAATGGGGGATTTTTATAATCTCACAACCGGCCTAATACTATCGGGATTTGCGAAAAAATTAAGCGGCAGTTTTAAAGAAGCAAGAGAAGCATATCTTGAGGCTGTCAGGGTATCCACAAAGGAGAATCTCGCAGGCAATCTCAAGGTTGCCTATGAGTTCATGGTTTCGCTATGCATCGCCGAAGGCCGCTTTGCGGAAGCCGAGGATTATCTCAAAAAAGCAATGGAAATCGGGGAGCGGGTCAGCCCCTACGGCACGATTATGACCCAATGCTGGCGGTTGATGGGGGATTTGTACAACGCCAAAGGGGAGCCGCTAAACGCCTTGAAGGCCTACGAGACCTGCGAAAGCTATTTAATCAAACTGCCGGAGGAACTGGAGCGGGGGGCCTGCTTCGTGGGCCGGGGCGTGGCTTTTGCCAAACTGCAGCAGTGGAAGGTCTCCCGCGACTGTTTTGAGAAGGCCTTGGATGTTTTCGACCAGTGCGAAAACGATTGGGAGACGGCCAAAGCGGTGGTAACGGCGGTTGAAGTCGGCGCTTATTCCGCCAAACAGGTCACCCTTCAGCTTGTGACCGCCAGGGAACTTTTCCAAAAGTTGGAGCATCCGGCTTGGGAGCAACGGGTGAGTAAGCTTTTGGCCAATTCCCCGGAGCCCTTGGAACCCCTCCCCTACTTTGCCAAGAAGGAAAACTTCGAGAAACAGGAGATTTTGGCTGCCTTGGAAAAAGCCGGGCAGAACAAGACCCGGGCCGCCGAGCTTTTGGGCCTTCCCCGCCAGACCCTTCAGCACAAAATCAAGAAACAC
>DATLYY010000001.1 GCA_035574275.1 Verrucomicrobiia bacterium | reverse complement strand
CGAACGGCTCACAGATCACGGCCCTACGGGCTTCTATTGCGGGCGTTTTTGGCCAACCACACTGCGAATGCCAAAAATCCTCGAACTTGCGCCACTCTGCCTACAAAAACGCTTAAACAATCGGCCCGTAGAATGCCTCTGATTGGTCCGTTTATATCCTCAAGCTGTCTGCCAGGGAGAACTTTTGATGGTGCTTTTTCAGATCGTCCACGCTCGCCAAATGCACGTAACGCTGGGTCACGGACATGGACGTGTGACCCATCAAATTTTGGAGATACATGGGCTGGGCCCCCTGCTTAATCCACCAAGTGGCGGCGCTGTGACGTATGAGATGGGGAGTTACGTGCAATTTAACTCGCTCGCCAATCCGGGTAAGTATTCTTTCTACATTGCGCCGCTCAAGCATTCGACCGGATTTTTGACAGAAAAAGAGCTCTCCGGGAATGCGCTGGCGGTATTTGACCCAGTACAAGTGTAAAGCCCGGACCGTTTTCGTTCCTACCGGGACCACCCGTTCCTTGCGCCCCTTGCCGTATACCTTGAGTAGTCCCTGTTTGAGGTCAACATCGGCGATTTTAAGATTGGTAAGTTCCGAGAGACGAATGAGCGAATCCCAAAATACCAAGAGAATGGCAAAGTTCCGGTAGCCCGTAAAAATCCGTTTATTTGGGACGGAGAGGAGCTGCTCGATCTGTTCCGGCATGAGAATTGGCTTTAGTGTGTTTTCCGTTTTTATTAGGGAAACTTTGTCCATCGGATTGCCGTTGGACGACAACCCTTCCCGGGCCAAGAACCGGAAGAATACGCGAAGAACACGCAGTCGGCCATTCACGGTATGGTCGGAGACTCGATCCTTCAAGGACATGATGTAATCCTGAATTACGGCACGGTTGACTCCCTCCAGTCGAATTTTGCGCACTTTTAGAAATAAGTAAAAGTTCATCAAGCGCTCTCCGTACCCCCGCAGGGTATTGGGGGATAAATTTCGGACCTTGCAGTCGTAGTAGAACTGCTCAGCCAAGTCATGAAAACGCATATCGGTTGTATCGGCATCTCTCAAAAGTTCCGCAAAGAAATCAGGCGACATTTTTTGGCTCCTCCTCTGGTCAAAGTAAAAGACGTCGTTGTCGCCTAACTCGTTGTGTGGGTGAATATTGAACTGCACGCCGGGGGCTAAAAAATGCGCCATGGAGGACTCGAACCTCCGACCCGCTGATTAAGAGTCAGCTGCTCTACCAACTGAGCTAATGGCGCAAAATTTTTGGATTGGTTTTTAGTCTCTAATCTCTAATCTCCAATCTCGGTATCATCTGAGGGTGGGTGGGATCGAACCACCGACCTCCTGCTTAAAAGGCAGATGCTCTACCACTGAGCTACACCCCCAGTTGTAAACGGGAAAAACTTCCCGCCTGCAAGGGTTTTCAACAAACGCCGACCCGGGCACGCTTTCCACGGACGCGGGAGGGACTAACCGAATATAGAAATCAACCGAAAAGCGTCAACTGGTTTCGTTTGCCATGCAAATCGAAATTTTTTCATCCTCCACATAATCCATTGGGCTGCCGATACTAATTAGGCATCCGATTTTGCTTGCGGGAGCGCCGTAAAAAGGCGTATTTTCAGCTACGCCCGAAGATTTGGGCGGTATAAGAAAGTATAAAGGAGGGAATATGAAAAGGATGAAACTTTTTGCGGTTTTGATGCTGGCGGCCTTTTTGGTTTTCGGCTGCGGCAAGAAAAACGAAGAACAGCAAGCCGGGACGGAAACGACCCAGACCATGGATGAGTCGTTCGGCCAGAGCACCGACCAGACAGCCACGACCACAGAGACCAAGCCGGCGGAAACCAAAACCGAGCCGGCGCCGGTTAAAAAGAAAACGCCGCCCAAACCGAAGATGGTGAAGGTGACCATTCCTTCCGGCACGCCGCTCAAGGTCACCTTGAACGACACGCTCCAAACCAACGAAAACCAGGAAGGGGACTTGTTTACCGGCGTTTTGGCCGAGCCGGTGGAAATGGAAGGGAAGGTTTTGATTCCGGCCGGTTCCACCTGCTCGGGCGTCATCACCAAGCTGGTGAAGGGCGGCACGCTCAAAACCTCGCCGGAGATTGGCTTTGTGGTAACCGAAATCACCACCCCGAAGGGAAAAACCTACGAGGTGGAAGTGGACTCCATTTACAAGAAAGGAAAATCCCACACGGGGCGTGAAGTAGGTATGATTGGCGGCGGCGCAGCGGCCGGCGCCATCATCGGCGGAATCATCGGCAAGAAAAAGGGGGCTGCCATCGGCGCCGTGGCCGGCGCGGCGGCGGGCACCGGTGCGGCGGCCGCCACGGGACGGGAGAATTTGGTTTACCCGGCCGGGTTGACCTTGACTTTCAATTTGAACAAGCCGATGACCGTGACGGTTCCGGAAACGGAATTGACCCCGCCCACCTTCGAGACCAAAAAAGAGGTTTCAACCTCGAATTAATAAAAAAGAACTTTCAAAGCCCCGTTCGAACCAACCGGACGGGGCTTTTTTAATTCTCCGGAAAGGCCTTGGGAATTTCTTCCTGAATGAAGCGGGTGCGCTCCTCCACGAACAGCTTGCGCGCCAGCTTGAGACGGTCTTCCACCGTTTCCGATTCCAAAAGCTGCTGTTTGGTGGTCATCGGCGCGCTCAAAAGATGGGAGGCCAGAAACGAAAACCGGGCCGGGTCGCTCGGAAAGCGGAAGGGATAGACCGGCTCCAGCGTGAATATGGAAGCGAGCTGGACAAAATCGGAAAGCACCAGCCGCAAAATCTGGTCGGTCAAAAGGGCGGCATTCCGGTCCCCCTCCAGCTCCGGCAAAAAAACCACCTCGGCGGAAAGGTACGGCTCGGGCTCCAGCAGTTTGACGATTTTGAAGCGCCTTTGGCCCGAAACTATGATAAAAAGCTGCCCGTCATCCAGCCGTTCCGCCTTGATGATTTTGGCCTCCGTGCCGACTTCGAACGGCGCCGCGGACGGCCCGGCCTCCTCCCCTTCCTTGATTAAAACCACACCAAAGTTTCCGCTCCCCGCCAAACACTCCCCTACCATTTTTTTGTACCGCGGTTCAAAGATGCGCAAAGGCAGCGGCATCCCCGGAAAAAGGACGGTCTTTAGCGGAAAAATCGGCAGAAGCACCCTTTTGTATTTCACCCTCTTATCACCCTACTATATTATACGCTGTAAGATGCCTTCCGTAGGGGCTTGATTAACCTCCGGCCGGGCAGGCAAACCCCTGCAAAGGTCAGCAAGATTCGGGTTGTTTGCTTCTCCCAAAATCTTTCCTTTACTGCCGTATGTTCTATGAATCGGAAAAATTGGAGCGTATATTACCGAAAGGAAAGGGTATGGAAACTATGACAAATGGCTACCCCCGGCTCTCGGAAGATTACAAACGGATGGAGCGGGCCATCCTGTATCTGGAAGAAAACTACCACCGTCAGCCGGACTTAAAGGAAATTGCCCAAAGCGTTCATTTGAGCGAATTTCATTTCCAGCGGATTTTCACCCGCTGGGCGGGGGTCAGCCCCAAGAAGTTTATGCAGTTTTTGACCCTCGACTATGCCAAAAAGCTTTTGGAAGAGTCCAAAAGCGTGCTGGACGCCACCTACGAAGCCGGCCTTTCCAGCCCCGGGCGGCTGCATGATTTATTTGTGAATATTGAAGCGGTAACGCCGGGAGAATTCAAGCAAAAAGGGACCGGTTTGAAGATTTCCTATGGCATTCACCCCTCCCCCTTTGGCGAGTGCCTATTGGCCGTAACCGAGCGGGGTATCTGCGGGCTGTCGTTCATTGAAGACGGTAACTCGAAGAAGGCGCTGCAGTATCTCTGCGCCAACTGGCCCAATGCCCAGATTACCGAAAACCGGAAGGCAACCGCTTCCTATTTGGAGAAAATCTTCGGCGGCGCAAAGCGAAACGGAACGGCTTTGAAACTTTTCTTGAAAGGCACCAACTTTCAGATAAAGGTCTGGGAGGCGCTCTTGAAAATCCCGGCCGGATGCGTGGCCTCCTATGAGGAAATCGCCGCCCGGATTGGCAAACCGACCGCCTCCCGCGCCGTCGGCTCCGCCGTGGCCAATAATTACGTTGCCTATTTAATCCCTTGCCACCGGGTCATCCAGAAAATCGGCGCCTTTGGCAACTACCGCTGGGGCGTGCCGCGTAAGAAGGCGATGCTGGTCTGGGAGGCGGCCAAAACGGGGGCCGTTCAATCGGCCTCTGGATTATAGTCCCCCCTGCTAAAAATGCTTGACTTACTCTCCTTCGTAGTTACTTTTTTCTGAATGAAGGATTAACCTGTTCAAAAAAAAGGAGACCTCGATGAGACAATTTAAGCTCGCTTGCCTGTTGGGAATATCTTTAATTCTCGGTTCAACGGCTTCGGCAGCGGTACCGGCTTTGGTCAATTTTCAAGGGATTTTGCGTGATTCCACTGGAAACCCGGTGCCGGACGGCTCGTATACCGTCACATTCAGAATTTACACGGATTCAACAGCGGGGTCTTTGCTCTGGGATGAAACCCAGACCGTCACCACGACAAATGGCCTTTATAACGTTTTGTTGGGGAATCTCTTTCCGCTGGATGCCTCCGTTTTTATAGGATTTTCCCCCGTATTCTATTTAGGTACTGCTGTCGGTTCCGATCCGGAAATGTCCCCCCGTACTCGGCTTACCAGCACTCCCTTCGCTTTGATTTCAATCCGCTCCAATTACGTCGGCACCATACAGGGAGCAACTGGTGGGTCCGTAAGCGGCGATGTGGCCATCGGCGGCAATCTGTCTACAACCGGCAATGTCGGCATCGGCACAACCACTCCCTCGGAGCTGCTGGATGTGAGGGGAAATGTTAAAATTGGAAACGCGGGACAATGGTTTGCAGCCGGCGGCGATGAAAATCTAAGAATTATCCGGGGGTCTGTTTCCGATTCCGGCACTATCGATGCCGGTTCGGGCTTTACTGTTTTTAGACCGAACCCCGGAATATACGTCATCTCGTTTACGACACCTTTTTCCGGGGTTCCCACCCCCGTTGTTTCCAAATCGCTGGCAGTTGGAGGACCCGGTACGATCGCTACTCACTCAGCGACAGCAACATCCTTTATCGTGGAAACTCGTAATGATTCCCAAGCTTTTAACGATGCTCCGTTTTATTTTATCGTGGCGGGACCGAGATGATTCGCTAACTACAAAAATAAGAGAAAAAATTATGATCAAATTCAAAATCGTACCCCTATCGAAAGAATTTGCCGACCGGATTCGCAAGTCAAAAAAAGACCAGTTCGGCAATGAGGTGATGGAACAACTGGCCACCGGGTATGGTCCTTGCAGGGTTTCCCTCTCTCCTTTTGTGCCGGGAACCGACCGGCGTTTGGTTTTCAGCCATTCGCCGTTCGAAAAACAGAACGCCTACAACCAAAACGGCCCCATCTTCATCCACGCCAAGGAGGTGGAGCCGTACGGCGATATCCACCGCTTTCCCCCGGCCATAAAAGCCGACCCGGAAAACTTCCCGCTTACCCTGATTGGCTACAGCCGCGACCAGCAGATGGTGTTCACCAAATTGGTGGGAGATGCCGACGTGGACGAGCTTATCGTCCAAATTTTCGAGGAAAACCCCAACGTGGAATTCCTCCACGCCCGCAACGCCGAAGCCGGCTGTTTTATCTGCAAAATCGAACGGGCGTAAATGCGCCTACTCACATTTCGCCGCTTACTTCCGTATATTCATATAGAGGATATTATGAAGAAGCTTCTGATAATGCTCATAAGTTTTGTGATCCTCCCAACGCTCGTTTCTTCTGGCCTTACCAACGAACTCAGGGGTCATGTAACCGACCGAGTAACGGCAACAGTAATAGCTGGAGCCAAAGTTCAACTTATGAAAAGTGGACAAGCAACCAATTATCAAACCGCTACCGATTTTGAGGGTAATTTCTCAATTGTAAACATACCCCCAGATTCCTATGACGTTGTGATTTTCCATCCCAATTATGAAACAAAAGAAATCAAGAATATTAAGATTACCGACGGCATTGTTACCGGTTTTTCATACGGTTATTTGGCAATGGAGCCTATCAAAATCCTGCCGAATGAAAATGTAGCTTTTCGGCAATTGAAAAAAACTATGCCTTTAAACCAAGGGGATATATTATTGGGGCCTTTTCCTCTCTCTTCCGGTTTTTATTTTGATAGCACGCAAAGTAGCCAATATAAACGTGGTCGCCAAGTCAGAGGTCAAGTTTTGGAGAAAAAAACGAAGGAACCAGTAATCGGAGCGCGAATCCATTTATTTCTTTACGATGGAACATCAACAAAGCTGAGTGCCATAACCGATATCAAAGGCAATTTTCTAATTTTGAACCTTCCTCCCGGAACCTATCAGCTTGAAATTAGCTATGGGCCATCATTTGTGAAACAGTTAATTAAAAATGTGAAAGTTGAAGATGACCGTATTTTTGAAACAGGCATTATTTATATGGAAGAAAAAGCTGTCGAAGGTGACACTCTCATCCTCCCCAGTGGGAATCGGTCTTATTAGCTAAAATTGCCCAATGGGATTCATCTGCAGATTTAAAGAGGCGGCTCTTGCGAGCCGCCTCTTTTTTGACCTCTCCCTTGCTCCCTCTCCGACACGGAGAGGGATGAAAAACTAAACGCCGACCAGTTTGCCTTTGGCAGTCTTCTTGCCATTGGCTTTGTGGCCGTTGCCGTTCATGGCGTGTTTTTTGGTGCCCAGCTTCTGCAGGGCGATTTCCGCCGCCCGCTCGCCGGAAAGAAGCATCGCGCCGAAGGTCGGGCCCATCCGCGGCACCTGAAACACGGTGCAAACCGCCACGCCGGAGACAATCAAACCGGGATGAACTTCCACGGTGTTTTCCACCACCAAGTCCTCCGATTTTTCCACCCACATTCCGGAATAGGTCTTGTTGGTGATGATGCCCCGCTTGGCCAAGGATTCAACAACCACGGCATCGTGCCCGGAGGCATCGATGACCAACTCGGATTCGAGCGCCACCGGGTCCACGCAGGTGATGGCCCGCGGCAGGGCATACACAGGCGTCCAGTTGATGACCGCCCCGGCGACGCGGTTATTTTCGCGCAGCACCACGTCATCAAACTTGGTCAAGTTGATGATTTTGACTCCCGCGTCGCAGGCCGAAGCAATCAGCTTGGAGCAGGCGTGCGGGCCGGAGGCGATGTAAAGCCCTTCGGTCGCTTCTTCATACGGGCAGCCGATTTCGTCCAGAATCCTTTGGGCCGGACGGCGCACGGTGACGCCGTTCATAAAGTAGCCGCCAATCCAGAAGCCGCCGCCGAGGTAATTGTTCGCCTCGACGATTAGGACTTTTTTGCCGGCCTGGGCCAGCCGCCGGCCGGCGACCAATCCGGAAGGCCCGGCGCCGATGATGATGACGTCGGTATGGATGTGGTCGGTGAATTCGGCATACCATTTGTCCACGATGGCCTTTGTTACCTGGCCTTCGGAGACGGGGGCAAAACGGTTCATATCTGTTCCTCCTTTATTGGGTTTCGTTTTCATTTCCGATGACAAAACCGCACCCCCAATCTGGTTGGCCCAACTTGGAGGTGCGGCTTCATCCCTACGCTGGCATTACCCAGATCAGGTTCTAAGGGTATATCTCAGGCCTGATTTCTCCCGGGCCACCCCTGTCCTTAATATTTTACCCGATTTGGAAGAAAAGGTCAAGCCCTATTTGGCCGGACTTGACACGAGGTTGAAATTATCGCAAACGGCGCGGCCGGGGCCGGTTGACCCGTCCGAAAGGTTCCTGGCTTTTGGGGGGTTCCTTTTTCAAGCGGGAAACAAAGGCCATCTCCCCACCGTCAAAATCCGGCAGAATCACCCGTGGGAGCGCTTCTCCAAGAGCCATCTCGATGTCGGAAAGCTGTCCCAACTCTTGCAGTGAAACCAAACTGAAAGCGTCTCCCTTGGTTTGCATCCGGGCGGTGCGGCCTACGCGGTGGATGTAATCCTCCGGCGTGGCGGGGAGGTCGTAGTTGATGACGTGGGAGATTTTTTCCACGTCCAAACCCCGGGCGGCAATATCGGTGGCCACCAAAAGCTGAAATTTCCCCCGGCGGAAACCCTCGAGGGCGGCCACCCGCTGCCCCTGTGTCCGGTCGCCGTGCAAAAGCCCGACGCCGTATCCTTCCTGCAAAAGCCGCCGGGCCAGCCGCTCGGCGCGGTGCTTGGTGCGGGTGAAAATCAAAACGGAGGGCATCTTCGCCTGTGCCAAAAGATGCAGAAGCAAATCGGTCTTCCGCTCCTGTCGCACGGGATAGATGGCGTGGGTGATGCCGACCGGCAGAACGGTCGGCTGTTCGTGCTGGGCGGAGACCCGCACGGGGTCGGTCAATAGCTGATGGGCCAAACGGGCGACCCCGTCCGAAATAGTGGCGGAAAAAAGCAGCGTCTGCCGTTTCTTCGGCAGGGCGGAAACAATTCTCCGCACGTCCGGATAAAATCCCATATCCAGCATCCGGTCGGCTTCGTCCAGAACGAGAAAAGAAAGCTTGTCGAACCGGGTGTGGTGCTGTTGGTGGTGGTCCAAAAGCCGCCCCGGCGTCGCGATAATGATATCCACTCCCCCCTTCAAGGCCTCCTCCTGCGGAACATAGCCGACCCCCCCGTACACCGGAAAGGAGGAAATTCCGAGCGGCTTGCAGAATTGCTTGGCGACCGTGTCCACCTGCAGGGCCAGCTCCCGGGTCGGAACCAAAACCAGAACGCGGGTGCCGCCGGTTTTCTTCTCATCCAAAAGTTTGGTAATGATGGGCAAAAGAAAGGCGGCCGTTTTGCCGGAGCCGGTTTCGGCCGAGGCGATGACGTCCCGGCCGGAGAGTACCGCCGGTATTGCCTGGGCTTGAATGGGGGTCGGTTGGGCAAAGTTGTATTTTTTATAAAGCGGAGCAAATTTGGGGGAGAGACCGAGCGCGTCAAAAGGCATCAGGACTTCCCCGCTTCAGCGATGGAGGCCTCGTTTTTCTGCGAAACAACATTCGTCGGAACACCCGGTTTATTCAAGGTTAGGTCCCCACCGTGGGGTTTCCTCCGAATATAGGCATCCTCCCGCTTGCCGATGCGCGACCGTAAAATCACGTCCGCCAAAGGCAGCACCACATTGAAGTTTTTGTACTGGAAAAGATGGTGCAGCCGGTGATGCCGGTCCAGAAAGCGAAAGGCGGTTGTTTTCTCAATCCAGCGCTCTCCCGGAACATGCATCAGCCAATGCAGGGTCTCATACGCCGTGTAATAGACGGCCAACGCCGTCAAGCCGGGCCAGAAAACGGGAAAATCGGCCGCTTTTTGCAGAAAATACAAAACCGGCAGGTGCAAGCCGATTAAAACCGGTGCATTCCACCAACTGAAGGTCACCTTGTCCTTGTGCGCCTCTTCCTGCAGGTGATACCCCTCGAAGGCGTTGAAGATGTGATGATGGGTCAGGGTGTGCGTGCGGAACGGGTAGTCGAAAAACGGCAGCGGGCGATGCAGCAAAAAACGGTGCAGGGTCCATTCGAAAAATGAAGCGTACACAACGGCGGCGGCAAAAACCGCCGCTCCGAAAACGATGCTGGCCAAACCGGCCTCCTCTCAATCCCGCTCGGGCACAGGCCGAAGCGGCAGGGGCCGGTGGGATTTTTTAATTGCCAGTAATCCTATGGAGGGGCTCTCCCCTCCCAACAATCGCCAATATACTCTATATCGGCCAATTCGGCAAAGGTTTTAATTGACCAATTTATTTTGCATTGTATATTGCCAGCTTATGTTTTTGAAAAAAGAAACGTCGCACCTCCCGGGCAAACGGAGCCGATAGATGCGCGGCCGGTACATGTGGATGCTCGTCTTGACCGCCGTTTTGACGGTGGCGGCGCTTTTTTCGCTTTATCCCACCGTCAAGGTTTGGACCATGTCGCCGGAGGAAAAACAGAAACTGGCGGCCGATCCGGACTACATCAACACCGAACGAAAGGCGATCAAACTGGGGCTGGACTTGCGCGGCGGCATGCGCGTGGTTATGGAGGTGGACAAATCCAAGCTTTCCCCCGCAGAAGCGGGCGATGCGGTCGACCGGGCCTTGGAAATCATCCGCAACCGGGTGGACAAGTTCGGCGTGGCCGAACCCTTGATTCAAAAACAGGGGCAGGACCGGATTGTGGTGGAACTTCCCGGCATCACCGATCGGGCCCGCGCGACCGCCCTGATCGGCCAGACCGCCCAGTTGGAGTTCAAGCTTTTGGAACCGGCCGAGAACCTGCAGGGGATTGTCGACCGCATTGACCGGGCGCTGCAAACCGAAAAACCGGCGGAGGCCAAACCCAAGCCGAAACCGGCGACCGATATCTTTGGCCAGGCTTCGCAGGATACGGCGGCC